>DATCFG010000032.1:0-19122 GCA_036509655.1 Solirubrobacteraceae bacterium
CCCTCGCCCGCGTAGCGGCCGAGGGACGCCGGTAGCCTTCTCGACTGACCCCTCGACCAGGCGGGTCGCGCCCTCGTAGTCCAATGGATAAGACGACCGCCTCCTAAGCGGTAGATCCAGGTTCGACTCCTGGCGGGGGCACTGGCACAAAAGCCCTGCAAATCAGCATGTTTTTGATCGCTCTAGCACTAGGCAAAAGTCTGCCCGACGGCCCAGATAAGCTTTTTGTGCCCAATCAAACTGCCGATGAGGGTCCGCGCATTGCGAGTGCGCGGCCGCCGGCCGGCCGGCCGGCGGCCCGCCCGGCTTGCTCCGCGAACCGGGCACCAAGCAAGCTGCCATTAAGGCCCCATTTTGAGGCCTTTGTGGCCGTAGAACTGTCAATGCTGTTATTCTTAGGGCAAGAAGGCCTCAATTTGAGGCCGTTGTGTCATGCCAGGTCGTGTTTACAGCCCCCTCCTTGAGCTCGCCGCGGACCAGTACGGGTACGTGTCGACCGATGACGCGCGCGAGCTGGGGGTCTCGCCGCGTAGATTGAAGCTCTTGGCGGAACGGGGTTCGCTCGCGAGGGTTGCTCGCGGTCTCTATCGCTTCCCGCCTGGGGTCGTCCCGATCTCTGCTCTGGATCAATATATGGAGGCGACCCTATTACCGGGCGGGCGAGGGGTCATCTCGCACGAGACCGCTCTCGCCGTGTACGAGCTGAGCGACGTGAATCCGATCAAGGTGCATGTAACGGTCCCGCGCGAGTACAGGATTCGGCGCAAGGAGGTGCCGGATGTGTTCGTGTTCCACCGCGCCGACCTCACCGAGGCCGAGATGACCCTCCATGAGGGAATCCCGATCGTCACCCCGGAGAGGGCGATCCGCGACGCTCATGCCGGACACGTGGGCGAAGCGCTGGTTGTCCAGGCCATCGACGACGGCGAGCGACAGGGTCTCCTGACAGGGGTACAGGCGGATGCACTGCGCCAGGAGATAGGAGTCACGGCGGGTGTGGGGATGCGTCGTTGAGTCCGCTGCCTCCGTTCAAAGAGCCGAAGCGTCCACCGACGCGTCGCTCACATCTGGAGCGCTTGGTCAACGCTTACGCCCGCGATACCGATATTCCGCAGGCTCGTCTGCGCCATCGCATTTCCTCGCTCGCGCTGATCGGCGCGCTACAGCGCGTGCAGGACCCAAAGGCCGGACCACGCTTCTTGGTCAAGGGCGGCGTTGCGATGGAACTTCGGCTCGGCATGGGAGCGAGAGCGACCAATGACTTCGACGTGGTCTTTCGCGGCCCGATGCCAGGGCTGCTCGAGTCATTGGACGAGGCGTTCGCCGAGCCTTACGCGGGGTTCGAGTTCAGACGATCAGGCGAGCCGACATATATCGGGGAGACCCGCCGGAGCAGCAGTGGGTCCCGCAGGACGGACTGCTCGCTCTCGCTGTCCAGGCTGAGCAGCACGCGTATTGCGAGGCGGAGTGCCGCGCCGGTAACGACTGGCCAAAACCTGAGTCACCCGGTGCACACCCCCGGCCGGTTGGATGCCCGTGCTGCTGATCGCAATGTTCTTGAGCGTGAAGGTCAGCGGCCCGGTCGCGGGCGCGATCATCGCGCTCGCCGGCGTCCTCGCAGGCCTCTGGGTCAGCGGCGACCGGACTGAGCGCCAACGCCGACGTGACCTCCACGCCCGCTCGCTCGCCGCAATCCTCGCCTATGCGGAGATGCCGTTCATGATCCGTCGTCGCAGACACGAGCCGGAGCAGGCCAGTGCCGAGCGTGTCCGCCTCTCCTCGCATTTCTCCACGGTCAAGGCCGAGCTGACGACCTGCCAGGTGCTGCTCGCAGCCGACGGCGACCAGGGACTCGCAGCCGCCTATGACACGCTCGTGGACGTTGCCCGGCGCACCGCCGGCCAGGAGGCCCACGACGCTTGGGAGGCCCCGCAGATCGCCACGGACGCCGAAATGAACATGGGGCGATTGTTTGACCGCATGCACGATCTCCGCTCCCAGCTCGATGTCTTCCGCGAGGACCTCGCCAAAGCCACGCTCCCGCGCCGTACTCGTCTGCGTCACCGCTTGAACCGCGACCAGGCAAGTACGAAATGATCCGCAGCACAGCCAGTGCCCTGCCTGCCCACCGCTAAAATACAAACATATGTTTGTCCCTGCTATTTGAGGAGGAACGATGGGAAAGAAACATCAGCCGGCGACCGGAATGAACACGAACCGCACACGTGATGACAACGGCCAGTTGCGCCAGAAGCGCGCGGACACCCTGGTCGGGAACATCGAGCGTGAGTACGACATCGACTTCGGGGTCCGCAGCGACATGGAGCTCGGCACGCTCCGGCAGCAGACCGGCCTGACGTCGATCGACGCACTCGTGAACAAAGCTCGCGAGGACGAGTAGGCGCGCTCGCCCTGAACTCGTCCGGCCGGGCCACGAAGGCCTCTTCATAGGCCGGAAACGTATCCCGTCCGCAGCGCTCGCGATGATCGTCTACATGCTGAGCAAGACGAGCTGTCCAGACCGCATTGCGACCGGAGGCGATCGATGAGCGCGCAAGCGACCGCACCGGCGCAGCAGCCCCAGCTGCCGCTTGGGCTGTTGGAGGAGGACCCGGCCTATCTCACGCGCCAGCTGGTCACGTACATCGGCAACAAGCGCGCCCTGCTGGGGCTGATCAGGAGCGCAGTCGAGGATGTGCGGCAGCGGACGGGGCAGGACAAGCTGCGGATCTTGGATGCCTTCTCGGGCTCGGGCGTCGTATCTCGGATGCTCAAGCAGTATGCCAGCGAGCTGGTCGTCAACGACACGGAGGACTACGCGCGGGTGATCAGCGAGTGCTACCTGGCCAATCGCGGTTCGGCACCGACGGACGTGCTCGCAGCGACAGTTGGCGCGCTCAACCGAGCCGTGGACGCCGGCTCACCATCGCCGGGACTCATCAGGCGCCTGTATGCGCCGCGCGACGCGGATGCCATCGGGCCCGAGGACCGGGTCTTCTACACGCCTGAGAACGCCGATCGCCTCGACACCTACCGGCAGCTCTTGGAGCACGAGCCGCTGGACATCAGGTCGCTGCTGATGGGGCCGCTCCTTTCCAAGGCGTCGATTCACGCGAACACGGCGGGCGTGTTCAAGGGCTTCTACAAGGATCGCGGCACGGGCGTGGGCAAGTTCGGCGGCAGCGGTGCCGACGCGCTCGAGCGCATCACCGCGCAGATCACGCTGGAACCACCGATCCTGAGCAGGTTCGAATGCGACTTCTCCGTGCACCAGGTGGACGCGAACCTCCTCGTCAGCGACGTCGGCGGATTCGATGTCGCCTACTTCGACCCGCCCTACAACCAGCACCCCTATGGGTCGAACTACTTCATGCTGAACCTGCTGGTCGACTACGAGGAGCCTGGGGAGATGAGCCGGGTCTCCGGGATACCGACCTCGTGGCGACGCTCTGACTACAACGTCCGCAGCAAGGCCCTGCCGAAGCTACGCGAGCTGATCGGTGCGGTCGATGCAAAGTTCGTCATCCTGTCGTTCAACGACGAGGGCTTCGTCTCCCCTCCCGAAATCCGCGAGGTTCTGTCAGAGGTGGGAACGGTCACAGAGCAGCGTCAGCCATACACAACATTCCGCGGCTGCCGGAACCTTCGTAACAGGAGCGCCCAGGTGGTCGAGCACGTCTACCTGATCGAGAAGGACTGACAGCATGGCAAGGAAGACGGACCTTCGTTTGCTGCGTGCTGACACTGTTATCAATCTGACGTCCAAGCAGCAGGAGACCGCGCTCGGCAAGGCCATCAAGAAAGTTGTGGCGCGTCTCCAGTTCGAGTTCGCCGATATTCAGCTACACCACAAACAAAGCTGGCCGCTCACGGAGATTGTCGACCAGCTCAAGCATGACTTCCCCGATGTGCCATTTGCGGAACCGCCGGAAAGGAGATGGTTAGAGCCGGACGGCGGCATCCTGTCGATCGTAGACCGAAAAGGCAAGCATCACGTGATACTGATCTCTGAGGTCAAGAATCAGGGCACAAACGATAAACGTAAAGTCGAAGGCAAGAAACGCCAGGCGCAGGGAAACGCGATCGAGCGACTTGGCAAGAACGTAATCGGTTTCCGTGCGGCGATGTTGACGGAGGGCATCATGCCTTTCGTCTGCTTTGGTTATGGTTGCGACTTTGCAGCTGACAGCAGCATTTTGGATCGAGTGGTGACAATGGCGATGTTCGGGCCGCTCAACGAGATCGAACTTCATAACCGCGGTGATGGGGGGCGATTCAACCGGGGAAGCTTCTTCTTTCAAGAGAAGCAATGGACGCAGGCGCGTATGGCGGAAGTTATGCATGAGGTTGCGAGCCGCAGTATCCATTACTACTTCTCAAAGCACGGTAAGGCGGCGTTTCGATAGCGGCGCAGCTGAGCTGAGACGGCCGTACGCAGTGCCGGGGCGTTGCTGCTACTCATGATCCTCCCCAACGATCTCCACAAACAAACAAAGCGCGTTTAACAACCGCATCTGCTCCTCATTTTTGCACCGTATGTTCAGCAGCGCCGGGTTGCAGACGAGCACGGCCAGACATCGCGCACGGGAGATCGCGACGTTCAGCCGGTTCCTGCTGAACAGGAACTCCAGCTTCCGTGGGATCTCCTCCCCGCTCGAGGTCGCCATCGAGAAGAAGCAGACCGCTGCCTCCTGGCCCTGGAACTTGTCGACGGTACCCACTCTGACCCCGGCGGGGAGCGCCTCGCGCAGGCAGCGGACCTGCGCGTTGTAGGGGGCGACGACCATGATCTCCTCGGGTTTGAGGGGGCCGCTGGTCCCATCCGCCCGGAAGTACCGCCCCTGCAGCAGGTCGCCGATCAGGCCCTTGATCGCCTCGGCCTCCTCCGGGGACTCGCGTGTGTTGCCCTCGTGCGCGACCGGCACGTACCTGATCCCGGTGCCCGTCAACGAACCCGGGGCCTCGATCCCCTGGTTGGCGCAGTCCGCGAACGACTCCAGCCGGTCCTCGTAGATCGCCGCCGAGATGAACCGGCACACGTCCGGGTGCATCCGCCGCGTCTTGTCGATGAACAGGTAGTTGAGCGTCCCGTCCAGCTCCTCGCGACAGAACAGCCAGGCGGTCCCGGCCACGAGCTCGTAGCCGCGGCCGGCGAAGTCGGCGATCTCATTGGAGTTCTCGATCAGCCCGTGCTTGGACTCGTAACTGTTGCTGCCATCGCTGCCGCACTTCTTCAGTCCGGCGAAAGGCTCGTCCGGAGCGGCGTACTTCTCGACCTCGGCGAGGAGGTTGTGGATCACGGCGTGAGCTAGAGACAGATAACCGACCTTGACAGCGATGCGCAGCTGTACTCCGAGGTAGAAATACAGAGCCTGTCAAGCGAGCAGACCCTCCCTGTTCAACAGGGAGGGTCTTGGTGTGGAAGATGCGCGGCTTCTCAAGATGTTGACTGAGTGCGGCGACTATGGCTTGTTTTCTTCCTCCTGCACTGCTGCGACTGCTACACGGAAGCCGAAGCCGTCGAGGTGTCTCGCTGCGGCGCGGAGACTCACCACGCTGAAGAACGGAAGGGTCAGGGGGGTGGCGCGTTTGCTTCGGGTGATTACGACGAACGCAATCTGGTGGTCTTGTGCTTGCGGGCGGTCTTTTGGGAGCACGTTCGAGAATGCCGCGTTCTCTCGAGCCGCAATTGCGCGTGCCGCTGAGCGGAAGTCCTGATCGAGTAGCAAACGCTCAGCGCTATTGACGCCCTGCGTAAAGAGGTGGCTCAGCGTCGAGGAGCTCCCGCGTTGCTTGACATGGATAAGCGTGGCATCCGGCTTGAGGATGTCGCAGATCTCCATCTTGTCGGGTCCGCCGTCGAACACGAACTTTTTGTCGAGGCAAGACCCCCAATTGCTTCTGCCGCCTTGAGGTTGTATTTCGGCTCGTCCGTCCCAGGGTCGGCGTCTGGTAGCCCGTCAAGTCGCGTGAGCGCTTCGACATCGGCATAAACCCTGGACTTGTAGTTCAGATCGACTCGGAACCACTGCCCGGCAGAAAGGACGTAGAGTGAGCCGGCGAGCTCGACTTGGTAGACAATGCAGCGATAGATCGGCCAACTGGCCATCGCCTGGTCGTCAGATGCACGAACCGCTTCAAGTCGATCTGCTTTGAGTGCCTTGAGACTGATGCCGCCAGTCGTGTGGCTCTCCAGATATACGCTGATGCGCGGGTCATTGTTGACCTCCTCGGCTTCCGTCGAAAAGCGAAACCCCGCAATGTCGATCCAGTCGAGAGTCTCGGGCGCTGCAAGATGGACATCGTCAATCTCTCTGGTCGAAAGTGCGTCGACGAGCTTCTGCTCGAGCTGCGCCAGTCGGGCTGCGCTCTTCTCCGGGCGAAGGTGATCGATGAAGTCAAAGTGCTCTTTGTAGTCCGTCGCTTCGAAGGCGGTCAGAAGGCGTTCCGCAAGCGCGGGCAACTCGGGTACTTGGTCGCGTGTCTGAATCCCGAGCGCATCGGCGCCGGTCAGGCGCTCGCCAAGCGTCGTGTCTTGTGGGGTGCCAGTAAGCGCTCGGAGTAGGTCGCGACTGGGATCTAGACCGAATGCAGAAAAAGCCGAGTCACGGCTCACATCCCGCCTGGTGTGGACGGTCGTCTCGTCGATCGTCTTCGCATCGATGCTCTTGAGTTGATCGGGGGCGACGGTGTTGAGCACCACTCGGAGACCGAAGTCCTGCTCGACGTTGTCCTGGTCGAGGAGATGACGGCCTTGACCGAACGTAATCGCGAACAGCCGATTACTTGCCTCGACCAGAAGAACCGCAGACGCTGATGCCGCGAACAAGCCTTCGAGAGATCCGCTCGTGTGCGGCGCGAGGTAGCCGATCCATCGCGGTGGATGTGGCGGCGTCGCGTCAATAAAGAGCGAGTCGGCACCGGACTCAAGCGCAGCAACTCGATAACCGGTCGGACTTACGGTGTCGCGGAAGACGCCTTCGCGGCTGATCCCATCTTTGAGCAGTGAGATCGTTAGCTTCTGCAGCTTTGACTTGCGTGCCATTGGTTCCTAAACACATTCAGAGCGCGCGGCTCTCAGCAGAGATCTAGGTTCTCCAGGTTGTCCTTCTTGGTGCTGTCCCTTTTCGTCTCGATGTAGGGAGAGGCAAGACAGCCGGTCTGCGGGCAGTAGCTGATCTTTTTGATCGTCGCTTCGTAGCCGGCGGCCTTGGTCTTCCATGTATTCCCAGCTTCGATCGAGTCGACGACTTCTTTGCGGGTGTAGTGGGTGCCATCGCTGGTGCAGACACCCTCGATGTGTTTATGCGTGCCGTCGTCGGACAGCTCCTTGCGCACCTCGGTCACGGTGTATGTCGCCATGTCCTTCCCCTTCTAATCATTGGACGTTGGGCGGGAATCATACGCTAAATGCGAATCCACGTCTATGGCCGGGCCTCGTCCTAGTCGCCAGCAGAGGCGATCGTCAGAGCGTGGCACTTGTTGCTACGGAGTCGGAGTTGCGGGCACATACCTGACCGTCCGATAGCGCTGTCGCACATAGGCGGGTGTCCCCGGTGGTGGATCGACGACGCGGACCCAGCGGTAATGCCAGGGACCTTGGACAGCTACGTAGGCACCCGGGAGCGTGCTGTGTGTGGCGTCGATTCCCACAGGCTCGCGGACACCGAGCTGTTGGGCTAGCGCAGCTGCTGTTAGCAGGAGGCAAACACCGGTGACCGCCCGCGCTCTGCCGGCTCGCCTCGGGCCCAAGGATGAACGTTGGCGAAACCATCGGGATCTCCGATTCCTGGCTTGCTGGTCGCGCTCCCAGGGGTAGTCTCCATGTGTTGGCATCGCCCGATAGTTTGCACGAAGACTGCCGTCCGATGTGAGGACTGGACAAGAGTTTGAGGCGGATTGCCTTGCTATCAAGCTCAGCGAGCCCGCCGAGAGCCGGATCAGTTGTCAGCTGCCTTCCCCAGCCGTCTCCACAAACAAGCAAAGCGCGTTCAACAGGCGCATCTGCTCCGCACTCCTGCACCGAATCTCCAACAGCGCCGGATTGCAAACCAGCGCCGCCAGACACCGCGCCCGGGAAACGGCCACGTTCAGCCGGTTCCTGCTGAACAGGAACTCCAGGTTCCGGGGGATCTCCTCCCCGCTCGAGGTGGCCATCGAGAAGAAGCAGACCGCAGCCTCCTGGCCCTGGAACTTGTCGACGGTGCCGACCCTCACCCCGGCGGGGAGCGCCTCGCGCAGGCAGCGGACCTGCGCGTTGTAGGGGGCGACGACCATGATCTCCTCGGGCCTGAGGGGGCCGCTGGCTCCGTCCGCGCGGGAGTACCGCCCCTCCAGCAGGTCCTCGATCAGGCCGGCGATCGTCGCGGCCTCCTCCGGGGACTCGCGCGTGTTGCCCTCGTGCGCGACCGGCACGTACCTGATCCCGGTGCCCGTCAACGAACCCGGGGCCTCGATCCCCTGGTTGGCGCAGTCCGCGAACGACTTCAGTCGGTCCTCGTAGATCGCCGCCGAGATGAAGCGGCACACGTCCGGGTGCATCCTTCTGGTCTCGTCGATGAACAGGCCGCGCTCGGGTGGGATCGTCGTGTGCTCGCCGAGCAGGTGCTCCAGCACGGACACGCCGGCTCCCGGCGGGTGGACCGCCTGGGAGACCTGGGCGAGCTGTTGGGGGTCGCCGAGCAGGATCACGTTGCGCGCGCACGTGCCCATCGCCAGCGCGTCGGCGAGTGAGATCTGGCCGGCCTCGACCTAGGCCGACACCGCGACTATGCCGACAGGCCGTGTGCCGCGGCGGTGAACGGCCTGCTCTCGATGGGTTTTGTGACGGTTTCACTGATTGGATTGTCGGCATAGTCACAGCGCTTCGAGGAAGGCAAGCGTGGTGTCTGGTGGTTTGTAGCGGCCGGGTGGGACGGTGGTCGGTGCGACCAGGGCGAGCGCGCGTTCCTTGATCGTGAGGTCGGCGTGGAGATAGGGCTGGGTGGAGCGGACATCGGCGTGCCCGAGCCACAACGCGATCACGGTCGTGTCGACCCCGGCTTGCAGCAGTGACATCGCGCAACTGTGCCTGAGCACGTGCGGATGCAACCGCTTGCCGTTCAGCGATGGGCACTGCTTTGTTGCGGCCTTGGTGTGGGTGGCCAGGCGTCGTTCGATCGCGTCGCGACTCAACTGCCTGCCGGTGCGGGTGCAGAACAGTGGGTCTTGCGGGCCGCCGGCTCGCTCCTTCAGCCACGTAAACAGCACTGCCTGTGCTGGTGCTGTGAGCGGCACGGAGCGTTGCTTGCGGCCCTTGCCCTCGCAGCGGACGTGCCCGCCGGTGCCGAGCACGATATCTGCGCAGCCCAGCCCGATCAGCTCGGAGACCCGCAGTCCTGCCTGGATCGCCAAGGTGAGCATCGCACGGTCGCGCCGTCCCTCCCATCTTGTTCGGTCGGGCGCTTCGATCAGCGCCTTGGACTCCTCCGCGGTGAGGAACGTCACGGTGCGCCTTTCAAAGCGCTTGGGTGGGATCGAGAGCACCCGCGCGATCACAGCGGCGTGCTCGGGGTGACGCAGAGCCGCGTAGCGAAACAGTGAACGGATCGCCGTCAGCCGCAGGTTCCGCGTCCTGGCGCTGTTGTGTCGGTTTTGCTCGAGATGGGTCAGAAACGATGAGATCAGTGTCTCGTCGAGGTCGTCCCAGTCAAGCGAGGATGGTGTTTTCCCGGTCGTCTCCTGCGCGAAGCAGAGCAGCAGCCGCAGCGTGTCGCGGTAGGAGGCGATCGTTCTCGGGCTGGCCTGCAGTTGGCGGGCCAGACGGTCACTGAAAAACGCTTGGAGTGTAGGGGCGATCATGCTCATGACTGCACCGCCTGATCGCGCTCGAGCAGCCTAGCGGCGTGGCCAAGAAGCTCCGGCGCCGCCGACAGGTAGTGATAGGTATAGCGTGGTTCTCGATGCCCGAGATAGGTCGAAAGCCACTGCATCCGGGCTTGAACGTCCTGGCCGTCGCGATACCAGCCGAGCAGGGTGCGCACCGCAAAGGTGTGGCGCAGATCATGCATCCTGGGAGGATGCGGCGCTCCCGCGCCAACGCCGGTTCTATCGCAGAGCATCCGGAACGTCTTGGAGACGGACTCATAAATAATCCTCGTCCCGCGCAGGGAGACGAAGAAGCCCTCGGTGCTCGGGTGCGGACAGTGCTGCTCGCGCTGATGGTTGTATTTCTGGAGCGCCTGCAGGGTGCTCGTCTGCAACGGTACCTGCCGGGACTTGCGGAACTTCGATTTGCGCACCAGCAGCACACCGTCGGAGAAGTCGACGTCGTGACGGTCAAGACGAAGCGCCTCCCCGATCCGCAGCCCAGTGGCGGCCAACAGCCCGATCAGCGTCTGGTAGGTCGCTGCCCGCAGCGGCTGTGGAATCGACTGGGCGGCCTGGTCCATCAACGCGACGATGTCCGCTTCGCTATAGATGAACGGTGGCCGCCACCGCTGGCGGTTCGGGATCGCCCCGGCGGGAGGGACCTCAGTCCGGGCGTCGATCCCGGACAGGTAGCGCGCGAACCCACGGACGACCATCATCCGCCGGCCCCACACGGTGCTTCCCGCTGGAGCGTCAGGCTCAAGCGACCAGTCGAGAGCCGCCTTGACCGTCACGAACTCCGCGTCGCGGACCTCGAGGTAGGTGACAAATCGCGGCAACACCCGGCCTGCCTCAGCGAGGTCGTGGCCGAGCACGCGACGTAGCCGCAGGTACTCATCGAGATGCTGCGAGAGGGCGCTCATCGCCCCACTCCCGGCCAGGGCTGAGCGACCTGGCGCAGCCGCCCGAGATCGATCTTGGCGTAGATCGCGGTCGTGCCCAGGTCGCGGTGGCGCAACACCTGACTGATGTCGATCAACGAGGCGCCCTCGCGAAGCATCTCGCTCGCAAGCGCGTGGCGCAGCCGATGCGCGCCGACATGCCCCACCCGCGCCCGCCTGCACGCCCGTTTCACCACGTCGCCGACCAGGTCGGACATGATCGGGCGGATCGGGGCGCGCAGCGTCAGGAACACCCGCCGGGTGTCGTGCTGTCCGCGCACGGACAAGTACGCGGCGAGCGCCTCACCAACATCGCCTGACAGTGGCAGCCGGTCCCGGCGACGGGCCTTGCCGCGCACCACCATCTCGCCTGCACGCCAATCCAGGTCCTCGAGCTCAAGGCGCGCCACCTCGATCGAGCGCAAACCAAGCCGCGCGAGCAGAATCAGGATCGCGAAATCGCGGACACCATCAAACCGCGACCGGTCACAACCCACGAGCAGCCGCTCGACATCGGCGCGGGAAATCGTCTGAGGAATACCGGTTTCCCGCCATCCCGCCACTCCGGGTACCGCGTCCGCGAGCGGCAGCTCAGTCAAGCCACGCAAGTGAAGAAAGCGCAAAAGCGATCGAAGCTCCGCGACATGACCCTTCGCGGCTCCGAGACAGACACGAGCGCACTCCCTCACCAAGAACGCGGACACCTCCGCGCCGGTCAGGTTATTCACACCCCGCTCATCCTCAGCCGTGACTCGCTCGCCAAGAAACCGTCGCGCCAGCGTCTCGTACCGATGCACGGTCGCCGGCGCCAGCCCCCGCTCGATCACCAGCCACTCGCGATAATCAGCGATCAGCTCCTCAAGCGGCGTGAGCTCCCGCGGCAGATCCTCGGGCATCATCACCGCGAGCTCACGCAGGTAAGACACCAGCTGCCGCAGCTCACCCAGACTCGCCACCCGCCGATCTCCACCAGCGCGCCGGCAAGCCAGAAACGCCTCAACCGCGGCCATGTTCAGTCGCCCGGGCTCGACACCCTCATCATCCATCCACCGACCCAACTGCCCCAACACCTTCAGCATCGCGCGCACCGTCTGCGGCGTGTAGCCAAGCTCCAACAGCCGAACGCGATAACCCTCCACGAACGGACCGAGCCGCCCAGGCTTCCTTCGAGTACCCGACATTGTCCAAGCCTCCTTGTCAGAGCACCAGGCTCCGACGGTCAGAAGTGTCTAGTCGGGACGTGAAACTATGCCGATACTCACACTGGCGCTCAGCCCGAAACACCCATCAGACACAAGGCTCTCCGGGACCGAGGGGATGGCCTGTCGGCATAGTCGCGGTGTCGGCCTAGGTCGAGGAACAGGTAATCGAGCGTCCCGTCCATCTCCTCGCGGCAGAACAGCCAGGCGGTCCCCGCCACGAGCTCGTAGCCGCGGCCGGCGAAATCGGCGATCTCATTGGAGTTCTTGATCAGCCCGTGCTTGGACTCGTAACTGTTGCTGCCATCGCTGCCGCACTTCTTCAGTCCGGCGAAAGGCTCGTCCGGAGTGGCGTACTTCTCGACCTCGGCGAGGAGGTTGTGGATCACGGCGTGGCTGCCCGCGGCTACGCCGACGCGGTGGCCCTGCTGGATGAGGTGCAGGATCAGGTGGGCGCCGGTGAAAGTCTTGCCCGAGCCGGGCGGCCCCTGGATGAACAGGTAGCTGTCGCTCAGGCCCTCCGCGATCCGCTTGGCGTCCTCCAGGTCGAAGGCGCCCGCCTGCAGCGCCTCGCCCCGCGAGCATGTCGATGTGCTCGGAACTTCTCCTCGCAGGATCTGCCGTAGCGTGTTGTAGCAACCCGGAGCGTTGAGGCCACGCTCAACGATGTCGCCCGCGAGCCGGCGCAGAGCGCCACGCTGGTCGTCGGTGCCATACGGCTTACCAGGTATGAGCGCGCGGGGAAGGGGCTCGCCGATACGGGAGGCCGCACGGGTGATCCGCAGCGTTCCGGTCGTGTTGTCGATCGACTCGACCGTCAGTCCCTTCTCGGTCGCGGGGTCGACGAAGTGGCCAGGAGCGATCTTGTGCTCCTGCGCAGGGAAGCACAGCGTGTGGATGACCGAGCGCGAAGGCGGCGGGAGCGGGATCGGCTCGACGTCTGCAACGGTGAGTCTCCCAAGAGCCTCGTTGTCGACCTCCGTCAGCTGCTCCTCATCGGCTTCCAGGCGCTCGAAATAGGCCCAATACCCAGGCTTGGCCTCGCGCCGGTGGTAGTCAATCAACTGGGCCATCAGCCAGTGGGCACGCTGATCGTCGTCCCAGCCCTCGGCGTCGTCGGGGATGCTGACGGTGAGCGCGGCTCCCAGCGCGTCGAGCTCCGCCTGGAGCTCGGGGTCCGGTGCCCAGGGCTCGGGTGGCGGTCTCCACGGGATCTCCTGTCCAAACGTCTCGATCGCCTCGTCACGACGGGCGAGCAACCATTCGCGCAGCAGGTGCGTGGAGCGACAGTCGTCCTCGTTGTAGCGCTCGATCGACTCCAACAGCGAGCGATCGCCGGTCTCCAGGTATTGCTCGAACGCCACGATCGAGTCGCCGCCCTCGGCCACCTCCGTGTCGCGCTTGCCCATGTAGAAAGCCTCGATGCTCTTGAGCGAGTAATTCGGCTTCCCGACCCGCAGACCCTGACGCACGACCGGAAGCAGATCGACCAGGACCCTCCCGCGCAGCAGCCGATCGACCTCCTCCTCGCGCGTCGCGTGCAGCCCCATCAGCCGCTTGATCGCGGTCGCCTCATACGCGGCGTAGTGGTAGACGTGCAGGTCCGGAAAACGCTCCAGCCGCTCGATCACGAAGTCGATGAACTGCTCAAACGCCCGCTTCTCACTCGAACGATCGGTGGCCCAGAACGCTTGAAATCGCGGTCCGTCGGCCCCCAGCAGGACGACGCCAAACAAGTACTCCAGACCGTCGTCAAAGAACGGGTCGCCCTCGATGTCGAAGAACACATCGCCCTCGGATGGCCTCGGCAGGTAAGCGAACCCACAGCCCTGCTCGGGCGTAAGCAGCTCGTAGCGCAGCTTCCCGCTGCGGCGTTGGTCTACCTGTAGACGTGCCTGCGCGCGTAGGCGCTCGAACGTGGCGGTCCCGATCCGGGGTGGGCGGTCCGCGGGCTCCGCTCCGGCGAGCTGCGGGACGGTCGCGATCCCCCGCTCGCCCAGCCGAGTTTGCTGCGAGCGCTGGATCATGGCGACGAGGCTCAGGTGCTCGTCCCTCTCGCGCCGGGCGATGCAGTGCTCCTCCCAGCGACACAGCCCGCAGTGCTCGACCGGCTCCGGGTAGGTGCCCGCCGTGCCGGCGTCGATCTCGGATTCGAAGCCGTGCTTGACGCTGCGGTAGTAGGCGGCGAACTCTGCCACCCGGAACGTTTGGCTCTCGCGCGTCCCGAGCACAACGTGCATCCGCTCCGGCGCCACTCCCTGGATCGCCTCGACGAGCTCGGAGTAAAAGCAGAGCTGCAGCAGGAAGTACGGCTTCACGCGCCGCGCGAGCTTCGTGTCGGCCACCTCGTAGCTGAACGACCCCAGCGCCGAAGGGGACTCGACGCGCTGGAGGAAGTCGCTGTGCCCGCGCCAGCGCACGCCGTCGAATAGCACGCCCTGGTAGATCACCTCGGCCCCGGCTTTCATCGCCTCGACCGTTTGCCGCGTGCCTTCCCGTGTGCCCTCCAGTCCTGGCTGCTCGCTTTTGATCTCAACGACCTCGCGGCCGTCGGAGCGCAACTGAGCGAGGTAGGCTTGCTCGTGCTCATCGCCCTTGCGCGCCACGAGCTCCGTCGTGTCGGACCTGGTCTCTGTGAGACGTACGCGCCCGAGCGCGACCTCGGTATCGAGATGCGTGAGGTGCGGGCACTCAAGGTGATTGATCAGGTCAGACGCCGAGAAGATCAACTCCCCGTCAATGCGCTCCATTACCGCACCCCATCCTTGTCACGCATCCAACCTAATTGATCGTCCAGGGAGAGTTGGGACCGTCTGGCTGCGCTACCCCACAGCGACGAGGTCGGCGGCGCTCGTGTCGACGCTGGCGCCTTGCACGCCCGGGATCTCGTCGGCGAATCCGACCACTAGGTGGGTGTCCAGCGCGGCGGCGAGCCTGCGGAGCGTCTGCACGGTCGTGGGGTGCTGCCCGCTCTCGATCCGTGAGATCGCCGAGTGGCTCGTGCCCATGCGTTTGGCGAGCTCCGCCTGGCTGAGTCCCAGCTGGCCGCGGCGGCGAATCACGATCCGCGCCAGCGTCTCATATGGCGCTAGGCGTTCGAGCTCGGCCCGGTACTCGGGGTTGCGTGCACGGCGGCGCATCGACTCCGCGTGTGAGGTCCCTACCGGCGAGATGTTCTTGGATCGTGTGCTCATGATCGGGCTCCTTCGATCAAGCATGTTACCAAAATTGGTAAACAGATTCTACGGGGCATCCTGCCCGGCGGCTCGTGGTGGCCGTCGTGGTTGCGCGTCCATCCGTGCCTTGAAGTCCTGCCAGCGCAGCTGGGCCGTGTCGATGTCCGAGGCTGGGATGCTGCCGGTGTTCTTGCGGAGCATGTGCAGCAGGATGAACAGGTTCTTGGAGCGGCGATAGAGAACCCTGTAGAGGACCGGTCCGTAGTGGCAGCGGAGCTCTCGCAGCTCACCGTCGATCTGTGAGGTTGCGGGGAACGCGAGTGGCGGCTCGTTCGGGGAGAGCCCGTTGAGACGGTCGATCGCGAGATCCACAGCGACTTGATGCTTGACCGGCAGGCCGTCGATGAATTCCTCGACCGGCTGACGAGAGCGAGAATCTCTGTAGTAGATCGCCTGCGTGCTCGGCATGGTGCGCTGGACAGTACGCCCCGTCAAGATCCTGAAGCGTGCCGGCGGCGGAACGCGTCGCGGGCTCGGTCGGTGGCCCAGAATCCTTCGCAGCGGATGGCGTCGAGGACGACGGGCTCGACGTGCTTTGCCATCCAGTCGCGGTAGCGGTTCAGCTGTCCCTGCTCGGGGCCCGGAGCGGTTGCACGAGCCGAGGTCTTCCAGTCGCGCCATTGCTTCGGCGACTTGCTCGGCGCCGGGGATGCCGGGCAGGGCGCTCTATGAACCGTCTGAGCGCGTGCGCTGAGACGACGATGCGGCTGAGGTCTTGCTCGGTGAGGAGCCGGGCGACGTTGGGCTCGGAGCCTCGGTCTCCGGGCATATGCTCTGGTCGGCATCTTGATCGTCCGGGTCAAGGCTGGCAAGGCGCGCACGGTCGTGTCAGGCGCGAGGCTTCTTCGTCCTGGCTGGGGGTTTGGGTAGCGGTTGCGTGGCACCCTTCGGACTGCTGTTCGCCGGCGAGGCTGGATGCACCGCTTCGGGTGCGGTGGTCTCGTTGGCGAAGGATTTGGCTCTGGATGGGGTTTTGGTCGCAAGCGGCTTCTGCTACCTAAACTGGCCGAAAAGCGTTGATATCAGGGGACATGGCGTGAATGGCCGAGGGTCCGAAAACCCAGTAAACAAGCCATTTTCCGGCCCTAAACGGTGCATCTCCTAAGCGGTAGATCCAGGTTCGACTCCTGGCGGGGGCACTACAAAAGTCCTGCAAATAGCCACTTTTCTAGGGCAGTTCATCGCAGACATGAATATCGGTGTACAGCTAGTGCCCAAACGATTCTTGGCTTTCCTAAGCCCTTTTTGTACGCAGGCCCTGTCGCGAAAGAAGCGGTAGATCCAGGTCCGCGTTGACGAGCCAAATCACCTGGTATTAGGCGCTTTTTGCTCGTGTAGGAGGCGGATTTCACCGCCGATGAAGCGGTAGATCGAGGTGTGGGCACGACGTGCAGTCAGGGCGGCGTAGGTCCCCGACGAGGATCCGCAGGCGCTCCTGCCCCGCGAGGTCGCGGCGCATTCCGTGGCGGTAGACACGGAGCGTGAATCCGGGATCGGCGTGGCCGAGCTGGTCCATAACGCTGCCTGGGTCTACGCCTATCGCAATCAGGATGGACGCGAAGGTGTGTCGGAGCTTATGGGGAGTTAGCCCGTCTGGTAGTGGCACGTCCCCGGCCCCGATGAGCTTCTCGTTGGCTTGCTCCACGGCCTTGCGTAGGACTCGGCTGCGAACGTTCTCTTGAGTCATTTCGGTTCCCTTCGCGCTGGGGAACACGAAGGCATTGGGGGCAGTGTTTGGGGCCTGGGCCTTGTAGGTCGTGAGCGCGTCATGGAGGGTGGGCAGCAAATCGATCCGTCGGAGGCCGGCGTCGGTCTTCGATTCTCGGATGGAGATCCGGTTCTCGGCGAGGTCTACGTCGCGCCACCGCAGCAGGGTGAGCTCTCCGATTCGAGGGCCAGCGAACACAAGGGTGGCCAGTAGCGCGCGCCGGTAGACCAGGCCGCCCTTCTGATCGTGACCGCCTTTGATCCCAGCGTGCTGGTCGAGTGCGCTCGCGCTCTCCAGCAGCGCCTCGATGTGCTCGGCACGGTCGAGCCATACCGGAGAGGGCTTGGTCGCCTTCAGGCGGCGGCGTCTACCGCGAGCCGTGTTGCGGTCGATCAGGCCGTATTCGAGGGCGACCTCGAGGATCTGCGCGAGACGGGTAATGGTCTTGTTGATCGAGGTGGCCGACAGCGCTCGGGGCGGCCGTTCTCGGGCACGATCGCGTTGCTTCGTTGCATCCCGCGTCTCCTCGACGCGCGTGTGCCATTCCGCCAGCGCCTCAGCACGCCTGGCGGACTCGCGGACCTTCTCCCCGCGGTAGCGGTCCACCTCGGCGATCGTGATCTGCGACAGGCGATGGTTCTTGAAGAACGGGAGCAGATGGTGGCGAAGCTGCCATTCGTAGTCGCACACGGTCTTCGGTTGCCACTCATACCTGCTTGCCTCAAACCACTTGGTCGCGAACACCCCGAAGACCCGATCGATCTGTCGTGGGCGAGCGGGTTCAGGCTCGACCGGACACCAGATTCCCTGACGGACATCGGCGAGGATGTTCTGAAGTTCGGTGTGCGCCGTCCTCCGCGTCCAACCCTCGGAGCTGGTGCCGAGGGTTACGTATCGCCTCTGCCCGTACGCACGAAACCGAAGGGCCCATGCGCCGCTCGGCCGTCGGATGATGTGACCGGTAGGGGCAGGGGGCATCAGCTCGGGTTGGGTCCGGACCTGGGATCTGGTTGGTTGGCGGGCACCCACGTCATCCTCTGCACGGCCGCACCGCACAAGCGGCAGACCGGCCGACCGTACCGGAGCGACGGCTGTCCCAACGCATACGCGATCACGTCACCTGCGATCAGGGCTTTTCGGCAGGATGGACTCCTGCTGTAGACGCGCAACCTCCCCGTCAGCGGGTCTACGACCTCCAGGCAAGATGCGCGTCTCGGCTATGGCGGGTCTAGCATGGCTGTTCGCGTAGAGCTATGGGCAAGCGAGGGGACAAACGTCGCAAGAAGAAGCGTCAGGCCAAAGGGGCCAAGCGCATTTCGTATGAGTCCACCAGCTACGGGCCGCTGCGGCTTGAGCGTTATGGGCGCAATATGGTCACTACGCTCGATCAGAGTTCGCCGGAGATCGAGCAGTTCCGCGAAGCCACCCGCGAAATGTTCGATGGCTTCCCCGAGCGGTATGAGAGCGACATCGCGCGGCTGGCGGAGATGTTCGCGCCGCACGACGCGTTCGAGGTTCTCGGCTACCTGTGGCTCTCGAACTCGACCGCTAACCCGGAGACGTACAAGGAGTGGGAGCACGAGGGGATCACCGCTGCCGTTGAGCTCGCCGCAGCAGTACTGCTGCGGCGGCCCGCGCGCGCCGGAGACCGAACGCAGCACGGAAGCAAGCTCGATTTCGAGGCCATCGAAGCTCGCCTACGCGAGCTCCTTGTAAATCGTGCGCTGCGGCTGATGAACGACGCTGCCGGGCCACAGGACCGACCGGACGCGTTCGCTCTGACCCGCGCGACCGCTATCGCGCACCGGCTGGCCGTCAGGAGCCCGTCCTATGACTGGCAGGAGCGCGCCACAGTCATGGAGCTGTTCGACCACGACACCGTGCGCGAGGACGTCCTCGCCGCGTGCGGGTTCACCGCCACCACCGCGCTGACCCTGCAGGACGCAATCATCGAGAACGGCTTGCGGCGGCTGCACGAGCGAGGAGCGAAGGCCCGCGAAGCCAGCGAGACACTGATGGCAAAGGTCAAGAATCCGCCGGAGGATCCAGGCGACGACTCAGACGCCCAAGTCCTCCGGACGCTGCAGGAGATGGAGCCAGCCGAGGCTCAGCACCGCATCGACGCGATGCTCCTTGCCTGGACAGGGCACGAACTGGGGCAAACCCTCAGCTTCACTGCCAGCGATCTC
>DATCFG010000033.1:0-11168 GCA_036509655.1 Solirubrobacteraceae bacterium
GTAGGCGTAGACGCCGTGATCGTCGCGGTAGACGAGGTTGTCGGCGATCAGTCGTATGAGGCTCTGGGCGAGCGCGCCGGTCGAGCGGCTGGTGGTCGCGTCGAGGTCTGCCTTTGTGAAGCGCTCGCCACCGAGCGAGGCGGCGACTCGCAGGGTGCCTTGATCCGCCTGCCGGGCGTCGCGGTAGCGTGGCTCGAAGAACTCCTCGTCGAGGCTTCGTTGAATGGCGCTGCGCTCGCGCTCGTAGAGTTCGGCCGTGATCGTGGTTGTGTCCTCCAGGTCGGCCGCGTCCCACAGCGCCTCGCCGAACCATTGGATGAAGTACGGGTAGCCGTCGACGTCGCGTGCGATCCGCTCGGCCATCCCGGGCGCGTAGGCGATGTCGCTGGCGGGACGCACCAGCGCCTGCGCGGCCGTGCTGAGCTCCTCGGGCGATTGCGGCTCGAGCGAGAGGTTGGCGATCCCCTCGGCGCGGAACAGGCGCTCGGCGTTGCTGCGAGCCGCGTGGATGTTGCCCGTCAGCGAGGGCAGTCCGCAAAGCACGAGCATCACCGGCGAGGGACGCTCATCGCCGTCCTGGACAGCCACGAGCGCCGAGAGCAGCGCCCCGAGCGGGAACTGATGCTTGCCCTCGCGGTCGTACACGCTGTGCGCCTCGTCAAAGAGCAGCGCCACCCCACGGTCCTGAGCCTGGGCGATCTCGCCGACGCGCGCAAGCGCCACCCGCAGCCGGTCCTCCAGCACAGACGAGACAGGCCGCTCCCCACCAGGCCCCACCGACACGGTCACGCCCTCGGCGAGCTGCACCTGGACCTGGCTGATCGCCTTGATCGCCGCGGTGGCCCGGTTCTTGAGCTTCGCCTTGACGCTCAGCGCCTCGACCGCCTCCCGCAGATAGTCAGCGATCGCGGTCGCGAAGTCAGCCTCGTCGCAAAGCCTGCTGCTCCAGTCACGGCGAACAACGACCCAATCGTGGCGCCTGGCGATCCGCTCATACTCCTTCAGCAGCACGGTCTTGCCGACCCCTCGTAGGCCGGTGACCCGCAGGTTGCGCCGCTTCTCCGGATAGTCCTCCAAAAGCCGTCGGAACCTGTGGATCTGCTGCTCACGACCAGCCAGATAGGGCGGCCGCGTGCCGACGCCGGGACGATAAGGATTCCTCGCCATTACAGAAAGTTACCGCACATCACAGATTCCTGTGAGGTCCTATAACTTTCGGTAAGCCTCACCAGCGAAAGAGCCCTGGGCTCTGCCGTGCAAACGGCTAGCTGACGGGGGTCTGATTCGTTGCCGGACACCTCGATCTCCGTTTCTGGAAGAGATCTTGTCTCGGAGCAGGATCTGTGAGCGGTTGTCGTTGCGCTCCCACTTGTGCGGGATGTCGTGGCTTGCCAGCGAGGCGACGCGCCGTCGGTCCTCGCCGGGCGCAGCGTTCGGTCCTGACGCCGGGCGCGCAAGCTCCGGCTTTCCGAGACCACGTGCGCCTGTGCGTCCGGAACATCAGGTTCGCCATAATGTCGGCCTGTGTCGCTCTCGATCTGCCTGATCACCGCCGATCCAGCCGAGCGTATAGCAACCATCCTCGAACCATTACGACCCTATGCGGACGAGGTGCTGATTGCCGTCGACTCGCGCGTGGACGAGACGCTGCTGGCCGCGTACAGCTCGCTCGCGGACCGCGTGTTCAGGATTGAGTTCCGGCGATCCGAACGACATTTGGCGTGGCTGTGCGCACAGTGCAGGGGAAGCTGGATCCTGCGAATTGACGGCGATGAGGTGCCGAGCGCGAGCTTTGTCAGGAGGTTGCCGGAGATGCTTGCCTCACGGACGGTACGGCAGTTTTGGACAAGGACGACGTGGCTGTATCCAGACGCAGATAGCATCCTCGATGAACCTCCATGGTCCGAAGACTTCGCGTGTCGGCTGACGCGAAACGACGGCACGCTACATATCCCCGGCATACAGCATGCACATATTGATCCGATCTCTCCACGTGAGTACATCGAGGAGCCCTTTTTCCATCTCGATCTGTTGGTGAGCAGCGAAGACAACCGGCGTGACAAGGTCATTCGCTACGAGATATCCCGTCCACACCTGGTCGCGCCGAACGGCGGACGTTTCAACGAGGCATTTTATCTGCCCGAGCTGCGCGACTCGCTCGAGTTTCGCGACGTTCCCGTTGAGGATCGGGAGAGAATCAAGCGAGCGCTCGCGGGGTCTCAAACGCTTGCGCCGACAGCCGCGATGAGGGATGTACCCACCGTCTCACTCGAGGAGATGGACCGCTTCTGGGAATCACGGACCGTCTCCGAGAGCGCCTATCGGGCGAAAATCGAGGCGATCGAGCCGCAGGCCTCGTTCATACCCTCAGAGCAGCGCGATGTCTTCTTCCGCGTGACGAATGAAGGAACGGAGCGTTGGCCTGCCCACCTCGAAGAGCGACCGTTGATCCGGCTCGGCTACCGCTGGCTAAACGCCGATGGAAGTCTCCATACGACCGAGGGCCCGCGCTCGGCATTCACCCGAAGAGTGGATCCGGGTGAGCGCCTCCTCGCGCCTGTGCATGTCCAGGCACCAGCCGATCCGGGCCGGTACTCACTCGAAGTCGACCTCGTTCACGAGCAAGTACGCTGGTTCGACTGCGGTTGCCGAGTGCCTACGCGCGTGGAGGAGCAGCGTGGGTTGCCCGCGACCGGCGCGCGGCTCCGCGAGACCCAGCCCCCCCGTCTCAAGCGCTGGCGAAGGCTGCGCATCCCACGCACGATCCACCGGATCTGGATCGGAGGAGAGGCGATGCCGGCAGAGCATGAGCGCTTCGGAACGACCTTTGCACAGCGTCACCCAGATTGGGAGATGCGGCTATGGACGGAGGAGGACCTGCCGGCGCTCGGCATCACGGAGACCGACCGACGACACGTCCGCACCCGTTCGGAGCTGTCAAACCTGATGCGCTACGAGATTCTGTACCGATTCGGGGGCATCTATGTCGACACCGACTTCGAATGCCTGCGGTCCCTGACGCCGCTGCTGCGCGGGATCGCCGCGTTCACCGCACTGGAGCTTCCCGGACGCACCGCCACCGGTATCCTGGGCTCAGTCCCGGATCACCCCGTCTTTGCACGCGCGGCGCAGCAGGCGCGACTCACGCTCGGAGAGGGCGCCCACTCCGCCGACGCGAACGGTCCGTACTTCTTCAGCCTGCTGCTCGAGCAGGAGTCAAACGTCGCGATCTTCCCAGCGCGCCTGTTCTACCCCTACCTCTGGAACGAACCCGAGCGTCGCGACGAGACGTTCCCGGACGCCTACGCGGTCCATCACTGGGCGATGAGCTGGCGATAAGGTCCAGCTCGTGCGACACGCCCAGCCAGCGACTCCGATCACTCCGCCGGAGGACGCCCAGGCAGCGAGATCCCTTGCCGATACGGTCGAGTTCTGGTGGCATTCGATCGACCTCGGCTATGGAGTCGTCACAGATGGGACAAAGACTCCTGAGTACCTGGCCGCCGAGCACGCCTCGCTGGGATTGCCGGACATTCAAGGAAAGACGGTGCTCGACATCGGCGCGTGGGATGGCTTCTACTCGTTTGCCTGCGAGCGGGCCGGCGCCGCCCGGGTGGTCGCGCTCGATCACTTCGTGTGGTCGATCGATCTGCCCGCCTACCAGCGGCGTTACCGCGAGGCGATCGATCGTGGCCTTGTCACTTCTGAGCCGGACAAAGATCCCGAACTCTGGCGACCCGATGAACTCCCCGGCAAACGGGGCTTCGACGTGGCACGGGCCGCGTTGGGCAGCGACGTGGAGGCAGTCGTCGCCGACTTTCAACAGGCCGATCTCGAGGCGATCGGCCGCTTCGACGTGGTGCTCTTCCTCGGGGTGATCTACCACATGCGCGATCCACTCGAGGCGCTGCGCCGGCTGCTGAGCTTGACGGGAGAGCTCGCGATCATCGAGAGCGAAGCGTTCGCGCTCGGGGGCGCTGAGGATCGACCGCTGTTCGAGTTCGTCGGCGGCGGCGGCAGGCTGGGGGACCCAACCAACTGGTGGATTCCAAATCGCAGGGGACTCGAGCAGCTGTGCCTAGCCGCCGGCTTTGCCCGCGTCGAGCACGTCTCCTCCGCACCACCCGAGCCGACGCCCGGGGCGCTCACGCGGATGCGGACGGTGATGCACGCGTGGCGCTGACTCGGCCGCGCGATCCGCTTACGCAGAGAAGAACTCGGGATCTCTCAAGAAGAGCTCGGGCTGGAGCTCGGTTATGACCAGGGATGGATCTCCCACATCGAGAATGGCCGCACCAACCCTGCATACGGGACCGTCGACCGTCTCGCGCGAGCGCTCTCATGGCCGCTCTCCCGGCTCGTCGTCCTCGCCGAGTCTATTGAGACCGAAGACCGCAATCCCCTCGATCGACCCCTGCGAGACCCGGGGCAAAGATCTTGACCGAGAACCTCCATCAGGGGTGATCTGGCCTATCGACTAACTTGACGGCCATGCCAGTGAGCGAGGAGCAAGTAGAGACCGCCAGCCCCAACGACTTGGAAGGTGGCGACCAGAGCCAAGACAGCGTTCAGCCGCCTGCGCAAAGACGGTCGCTCGCCGGCCTCCAGCGGCGGATTCTGTACATAGCGATGGTCATCGTGACGGTGCTCTTCGCGTACATAGCGCTCAGCAGCATCGACCTCGCGCTTGCCTGGCGGTCCCTGCGGACGACGGACCTGTGGTGGATCGCGGCCGCGCTGATCGCGTTTGGCGCCGGCGACGTCGCGCGAGCATTGCGGTGGCGCTCGCTGTTCGCGCGCGGGCGGCGGCCTCCCGCCGGGCCGGTCCTGAACGCGACCATGGTGGGCTACCTCTACAACAACATCCTGCCCGCGCGCGCCGGCGAAGCGGCGCGAATCGTCGTGCTGACGCAACGCAGCTCGACGGCGCCGGCGGAGATCGTGGGCACCGTGGTGGTCGAGCGCCTGTACGACGTATTCGTGATCCTCGTGATCTTCTTCGCGGCCGAGTCGTGGCTGCCGCACGTGAGCTGGTTCGGAGCGGCGGCGGTCGCGGCGATCGTGCTTGCGCTGTTGATCGCGGGCGCGGCGGTCATGCTCACGATCTACGGCGACCGGCCGGTACGGGCGTTGCTGCGCCCGCTACGACGACATTCGCGCTTCTCGGTCGAGGGCCTCGAGCGCACCGCAACGGAGCTCACCCAAGGCCTCAGCGGCCTACGCGATTGGGAGGTGGCGCTCGAGGCGTTCCTCTGGACGGTCGCGGCCTGGCTGCTCACAGCGCTGTGCTCGTACTTCGTGGCGCTCGCGTTCCACCTGCATGTCCCGTTCGCCTGTGGTGTCCTGGTGGCCGTCGCCGTGGGCTTGAGCATGATCCTTCCATCCCCGCCAGCCGCCGTCGGCGTGTTCGAGGCTGCCGCGCTCGTCGCGTTGAAGGCCTACGGAATCCCGTACTCCTCCGCGCTTCCCTACGCGTTGGTGCTTCACCTCGTGAACTTCGTGCCCTTTGTCCTCATCGGAGGATTGCTCCTGCACTACAACTCACGCCATCCCAAATCTGCGTCTCAACCAAGCGATGCCTAGTAATTATAGGCTTGATCCACAGAAGGCCTCAACCTTGACCGCGGGGCGATAAATCCAAGGTTGTCATCGCGTCCGACTGAGCCCAGACTGCGCGAAGCGGCGTTCAGACGCCAGTACCAGGTTGCAAGGCGCCACGCGTCTGTCGATCGAGGCGACACCTTACGGTGGGTGGAGACACAACACAGCCTGTCGCGTTTAGGATGCCGACTTCATGGAGATCACCTTTCTCATCCCCGCCTACAACGAGGCGCGGACGATCGCCGAGGTTCTCGACCGCATCGCCTCGCTCGGTCTGGATTACGAGGCGATCGTGGTCGACGACGGATCGACCGACACGACGGCTGAGATCGTCGCGTCGCGCGCGGAGGGAAGCGAGCCCGTGCGCCTGCTGCGCAAGCCAAACGGTGGCAAGGGATCGGCGCTGCGATACGGCATTCCACACTGCCAAGGCGAGATCGTCGTCATCCAGGATGCGGATATGGAGTACGATCCGGGCGACGTGCCAGCGCTGATCGAGCCGATTCAGCGTCAGGCGGCCGACGTGGTCTATGGCTCGCGCCTGTCGGGCGGACGGCCTCAACGCGCCTACATGTTCTGGCACCTGATCGGCAACCGGTTTCTATCGTTGCTGACAGGGCTCCTGTTCAACACCACGATCACAGACATGGAGACCGGGTACAAGGCCTTCCGAGCCGACGCCCTGAAGCAACTCCACCTCACAGAGAATCACTTCGGGATCGAGCCGGAGATTACCGGCGAGATCTGCCGCCGCCGGCTGCGGATCTTCGAGATGCCGATCTCCTACTACGGCCGGACCTACGATGAGGGCAAGAACATCACCTGGAGAGACGGCTTCCGGGCGGTGTTCGTGCTGGTGCGCACGCGAATTCGGCCGCTGCGCAGAGACGATGGGGGCTCGATGAGCTGACGCCGATGGCGTGGTCATCCGCCTGCCCTGTAGACTTGTCGCCGGATGCACGGGGACTTCACTCGTAGCGCGCGGACGCTGTTGCGGCGGGTCCCGATTCTGCTACTGCTGCTGATCGTCGGCTTCGGTGCCTGGGTCACGATCGACCCGCCCTACACGAACTCGCCGCCGATCCGCTCGGATGGTCTGGGCTACTACGCCTGGACCAACGCAATCCTCGATGGGGACTTCGACTTCTGTCAGTGGCAAGAACTGGCGATTGTCGGTGCGCTGCCCAGCACCCAGTACCCGCTGCCCAATCGTGACCCGGTCCACCACAACCGCTGCCCAAACAAGTACTCGCCCGGGATGGCGCTGCTGCGTTTTCCGGTCATGGGGCTGGTCGCAGCGCTCAGCGGGCACGGCAACGACCAGACACTTGTCGTCAGCAACGCGAGCGAGGACGCAGACCAATGGCTCGGGCTGGCCACGCTGTTGCTCACCGCCTGGCTGATGTGGGCGACCTTGCGGCGGCTGGAGGTCGGGACCTGGACCGCACAGCTCACGGTCCTGTGCCTGGTGTTCGGCACCGGGCTGTTCCATTACGCGACCTACGACAGCTCGTTTACGCACGAGTCCAGCGCGGCGCTGTTCGCGGCGCTCATCTTCGTCGACGTGGGCGCCATGCGAAGACGCGCGCCCCCGAATCCGTGGCTCGTGTTCGGGCTCGCGCTGTTCATCGTCTGGATCCGCGAGCCGGACGCCCTGCCGATGCTGCTGCTGGTGGCCAGCTGGATCTTCTGGAAGACCCGCGGACTCGTGGGCGCCGAGCGCCTGCGCGACGCGGCGCGGCTCGCTCTACCCGTGCTGGGGGCAATCGTGTTCGTGGTCATCTTCCAGCTCCTGTACGTGCGCTGGGCGACGCACACCTGGTCACTGGACGATTACGGCTCGGCGACGTTCAAACTGAGCCAGGGGGCCGAGTTGAACGTGCTGTTCTCCTACAACCACGGCCTGTTCCTGTGGTATCCCGTGCTGGTACCGATGCTCGCCGTCGCCCTGTGGCAGCGCAAGTCACGCAACTGGGGCTGGATCGCGCTGGGCAGCGTCGCACTCGTGACCATCGTCTACGGATCCTGGAACCCATGGTTCCTGGCTGGGGCGATGGGCGCGCGCGGCTTCGTGGACATCGTTCCGATCATCTCGGTCGCCGGCGGGCTCGGCCTTGCCCAGATGCGCCCGAACAGGCGGGTCCTCGTGTTCGCGCCGGCGGTCGTGCTGAGCTGGGTGACGGTGGAGCTGATGGCCGGCTACTGGACCGGCGTGCTCCCGTTTGACAACAACACGGCGGCCCAGTTCTGGACACAGGTCGTGGGCTCGCACGCGATGCTGCACAGCTGAGGCGCCCGGTTGGCGCTCGCTTGGCGCGACGCTCGAGGACCGGTCTCCGGTCCACTCGAGGCTCCCGGTCAGCCCGGGGCACCGGGGACTGAATAAAGGAGCACGCCCCCAACCAGCCGTCCGTGTAGGCCCAGGTGCGCCAGCAAGGCCGGCCAATGTTCCTCTTTGGTTCGATCAACAACCACATGGCTCACGACGTGTGCGCGAATGAATGATTTAAGGACCGGCGCAGTGGGGGGCACATTACTGACCATTTCTTTCACTCCCGGCTGCGATTCAAACGCAGGTGGAATCGTGCCCAGGACATAGCCCTCGGGCATGTAGAAATAAAACCCCGTCTCGGCCTGCCACAGCGTCGATATGTCGTTGTGTCCAAAAGGCAGTACCAGCACGGTCTCGTTACGAGTCAGATAGTTGCGGTACATGCCCGTGGAGAAGAAGCTCGGGTTATAGGGCCGGGCGCCGTAGAATTCCGAGCTGAGATTGGGGAACAGCATGACCACCCCCACAAGTACCAGCAGCCACCTACCAAAGGCGTGACCGCCCGTCTTGGCCAACCAGGCGGATACGCCAATCGCGATCGCCAAGACCACGAACAACACGGTCCTCGAGGGAATTATGTTGTTGAAGACTGCCACGTTCTTCACCCAATTGAACGGCAGCGACATGGTTTCCCGACCGCCGACATGTAGCTGGGACCCCAGCGCCACGACGATGCTCACGACGATCGCGATCGCCAACAGCTTTCCGAGCACGCTGCGCCGCCCCTCAGTAAAGAACCATGTCGCGAACGCGATCACGATCGCGATGCTCACGTAGCCGTTGGTCTCTGAGACGTCGCCCACCTCGTACGTGGACCACAGCGGTTGGAAATCGTGATGTCCCAGCCATGTCGTCAGCGTTGGAAAGACGAGGTTCGTCAGGTCGAGCCCGAATACATTCGAGAGCAACGGGTTGCCGGGTAGAAAGCCCCCGCTGAAGACCGCGTAGTACAGGAACGGAGCGCCCACCACGATCGCTATCAATCCAGCAGCGATCGTCTCCCCGATCAGGCCGGTCAGTCGTGCGCGCTGCGGCTCCGCCGCCAGCAATCGGGCTGCCACCAGGAGGACCATCCCCAACGCGACGCACTCGGCAAGCCATTCCGTCGATAGCCCCATCTGCAGCACGAGCAGCAGCGCCATCCAGAGCAGATAGGCACGTCGGGAGATCTCGCGGTCGACGCGCCTCAGCGTTATGTGCACCATCACCGGGATCAGGAAGATCATCACGAGGTGCAGGTGGCCCAGTAGCTGTGCGAACTCGTAAGAGCTGAACCCGAACAGCAACCCTCCCGTCACCGCCGGCAGCTCCCGCTTGACCAGCCGGCGACAGAGCAGATAGGCGGTGAACGCCGACAGCGCCGGGCTGGTGATCGAGATCAAGTTGTAGGAGAAGAGAGGGCCGAACAGCGCTGTGAACGGAGCGGTGACGATGGCGGCGGCGGGGACCATCGTCCCCTGAGCCAGGTTCGCGCCCGTCGGCGACCATTGATAGTGGGTGACGAACGGATTCAGGCCGTGGGCGATCGCGTGCGGCCACCAGGCCAGAGCCCACATAAAAATCTCGGGATCCTGGCTGGCGCCGCACACGCAGACTGTGCGCGGATGCAGGAACGCGTACCGGCCGATCGTGAAGATCGCGAGCACGAGGTAAAAGGCGAGCGCACGTGCCCAGGTCGGAATGTGGGCGAGGGCGCGCCCGGTCCGATGCAGGCGAGGCGCTTGCCCTGGTCCGATACTGGTCGCAGGGTGTCTTGGCCCCCCGCTTTGCAACCGGTCGCCGGCTGGCTGCACACCCGCTGTGCCCATCTCAGCTCTCCGCCCGCGCTGCGACAGCGTACACCGCTTGGCTGTTGCGATCATCCTCAAATTCGCCCATGCCGGTCGGATGAAACCAGAAAGCCTCGCCAAACCCAGACACCCGGCACAACTCCAGCGCCACCTCGGGGAAGATCGGGTGCTGATGGGTGGGGTCGACCCAGAAGGCCTTCATCGCGTGCACGGCATGTGGGTTGACGGTCTCGAGCAACAGCAGACCATCCTCGCACAAGCGAGAATGAGCGAGCTTCAGAAACTCCATCAGCGCCTCGTAGGGGATGTGCTCGACCACCTCGAGCGCGACGATCGCCCCCAGCGTGCCCGGCTCCAACCCCCGTAGATACTCGTTCGCGTCGCCGAGCACCACCTCGTGGCCCTTGGCCCGTACGTGGTCGACCATGCCGGTGTCCATGTCCACGCCGCGGGCCTCGATCCCGGCGTCGCGCAGCAGGTCCAGCAGCTCGCCCCGACCGAAGCCGACGTCGAGCACTGGGGCGTGCCCCTCCAGCAGTGGCAGATAGGCGCGTTGGAGATCGCCGACGCGCGTCTCGGGACCGCGGAAGGTCGACTCGAAGTCGAAATACGCGCGCCCCGCCGCTGGATCGCCGCCCGAGGATCGATACCCGACGACGGAACCCGCGACCGGGTCCGTCCACTCCTCGAAGCTGCGCTCCTCGCTCACGTAGGGGGCCGTCCGATGCTCGGCGAGATGCTGCTCGAGCTCGCGACCCAGGTCCTCGAGGGCTTCGATGCGTGGGGCCGGCTCGACCACCTCGAGCGCCTCCACCGCAGCCTCGCTCTTCGCCAGGGCCGAGCGGACATCGCCCAGTTCGGCTCGCAGCTTACGCGCGATCGCGAGCGCCTCGGCAAAGCGCGCCTCCTGCTGGTGTTCGAGCGTGAGGGCGACCTCCTGCATGCGACCGTCGGCGCGGGTGATGCTCTCGATCAGGCGCTCGTTGATCGCACGTTGACGCGCCAAGAACGGACGCATCAGCCGATCGAGCGGACGCCGCAGGAATCGCTTGATCCGAGCCTTCGTGCCGGAGCCCTGCACCACAGGCTCACTCGCGATCAGCTCGGGCAGGTCATCGAACCCGAGGGCGAGCATGTGAGGCACGCTCAGCGCGCGCGCGCCCGCCCGTACCTGCCGTTCATGGATCAGCCGCAGGCGATCGCGCATCGACGCGCCGGCCACCGCGGGGGCGTGATCCTCCAAGACGCTGCGCCGTGCCGCCGTGCCGCGTTGCCGAGCCCGCTCGGGGTTGGCGAACACCTCGCGCATCAGCTCCGCGGCCTGATCGAGGTCCGGATCGGCCCACACCCCGCTCGCCGGATAGGGATGGGCTCCGTCGCCAACCGCTCGGGGAGTCCAGTCGACGAGATAGGCGTTGTCCTCGGTCGTGAACTCCATTGTGCCG
>DATCFG010000034.1:0-3864 GCA_036509655.1 Solirubrobacteraceae bacterium
GAGCCCGCCGACTACCTCGGCGCCATCGCCATCTGCGAGGTGTAGCGCCCGAGCCGGCACGCAGCATCGCCTACGTCCGACACCGAAGCGATCGTGTCAGTGACTCCACGTTGGGCGATCAGTTCTCGTCGCGCTCAGGCGCTACCCTGGGATCGTGAAACATTCGGTTCTGAGCACCACCCCGACCGCCGAGATCCCTGCGCTGAGCAATGAGGAGCGTGCCGAGCGGCGGCGGCGGCTCGCCGAGCGCATGTTCAGCCCGGATGGGTTGGATCGGGACACGCTCGAGCACATCGAGCAGTTGACGGCCGACGAGTCGTAAGCGAACCTGCGGTGAACGCTGTCGAGCTGTTGGGAGGCGAGGCGCCGTTCATCGCCGACACCTCGGCGTGGTGGCGACTCTCTCGCGCATGGTCCGCTCGCCGCGCTGTTGAATCAGCAGCGCTCCGCTCATCCATGAGCGTTTGCGCGCCAGCTTTGCCCGGAATGCTGGTATTCCGGCCCCGTGGTGGCTATGGTCGCTACAGACCCATAAATTGGCCCCGGCGCAGCGCAAACTGCCCGGGGCCGTGGCACGGAAAGAAAGGTCCTTCCCATGCAGCAACACCCTACCGAGGGCGATCCAGTCGCGGAGGAAAAGCGGATCCATCGTCTCGTCCTGAACGTCGTCGTGGACAAGCACCAGCGCCCGTGGTCGGTCGATGAGATCGTTCGCGCGCTCTACGGCTTCAGCAACAAGCTCGACGTCGAAGACGCCCTCACCCAACTACAAGTCATCGGGCTCGTCAACCAAGCAGACGGACTCGTCTTCGCAAGCCAGGCGGCCGCCCACATCGACCGCCTGAAAATCCTCGCGATCTGAGGAAAGCCACCATCGGTAGGTGCCGCGCCGCGCCGTCCGGGTGCGGCGCCTACTCGATTCCATAGCCGAGGTCGCGGTCCTGCTCCTGCTGGCGGTCGCGTTGTTCTTGGGACTCGCGCATGATCCTCCCGACCTCGCTCTCGGGCTCGCGCTCCTGATCGCGCTCGGCTTGCCGCTCGGCGGCGCTCGGGTCGGTTTGAAGGTCGCGTTGTGGCCCGGCGCCGTGGCCGGGTGGGGGGAAGGCGCCGGTGCCGGGCCCCCGCTCGCTCGTGTCTCGCCCGCGCCCGAAGTTCATCACCGCCGGCGCTGCTACGGCGAAATCATCGCCGCCTTCGGAAGCGGGCGCCCTGGGCTGGCGCGCCGCCCGCGATCGGGCCCGGCCTGACCAACGCGACCTGGACGGTGAGGTCGTCGAGGTTCGCTCATGGGATGCTCACCCGATCCGAGCGCTCTCGCTCAGCTATGACTTGTGCGGCCCAGGCACGTGGTCGCGCCCTCAGTCCTCGGCCGAGGAGAACGCGGTGGCTCGCTACCCAGTCGTAGGTCCGCGAAGTTGCTGTCGGGAACCGCGAAAGGACACTGGCGATCGGCGTGCCCCCAGGCAAGGCAGCGAAGATGACAGGGATGCCTGCGCCACCTGAATGAAGCATACCTCCAGCGTCGAGGAGATGCCACGACTTCAGGCGATCTTCACGCCCCATCTCGATGAGAAGCTCCTCTCCGCGTGCGCTCTGGATCGGTATGGGGCGCACACGGTTCGCCCGATCCCAGATCAGCAGAACCGCCAGCATCACTTCGCAGAATCCGCAGTCGTCGTCATAGAGAACGACCAGGGTGTCCTCGTGGAGGTTGCGCATCAGGCACATGATGATGTCCGGTGCCGGCTTACGAGGACCGGGTGAGCGCGGCTTGGACGGCGGCGACCGCGCTCGCACCGGCGATTTGCAGGGGCTCGGTGGTGCGCATGGCGCGGCAGAAGATGAATGCGCCCTCCAGCAAGGAGAGCATCGCGAATGCCAGTCCGCGCGCCGTGTCGCATTGGATGCCGGCAGCGGCGAAGTACTCGGTCGCGCCTGAGATCCAGCTCTCGAACACCTCGGCGGTCGCTTCGCGCAGCGGTTCGCTGGTGCTGGCGACCTCCAGGGCGACCGTGGCGATCGGGCACGCGTCGGCGTAGTCGGTTTCTTCGAGTGTCTCGGCAGCGCCGACGAAGAAGTCGCCGACTGCGCTGAGTACGTCTGGTGCCTGCATGGCGATCGTGGCGAACAGCTGGATGTAGAGCTGGCCGGAGAAGCGGATCGTCTCGGCCCCGAGTTGTTCCTTGCCTCCGGGGAAGAAGTGGTAGATCGACCCGAACGGGGCGTTTGCCGCCTCCACGATCTGTTTGACGCCGGTGCCAACGTAACCCTGGCGGCGGAACAGCTCAGCGCTTGAGTCAATGATGCGGTCCTTTGTGGTACTGGCCATGTTCCTCCTCTGATTCGCGTTGCGCTCGGCCGCGAGATTCCGGTCCTGTGCTTACTGGTCGTGAAGGGTGATGATAGGCTCCTCGCTCACTAGAGCGATCTATCAAATAAGTGGTGGAGGTGGTCATGCCCGAGGTGGAGCTGGCGGCGGGAACGATCGAGTACGAGGACACTGGCGGCAGCGGACCGACGATCGTGTTCGTGCACGGGCTGATCATGGACGGCTCGCTTTGGCGGCACGTGGTGGCGGATCTGCGCGGCGGCTACCGCTGCGTGCTGCCCACCCTGCCGTTCGGCGCTCATCGCCGCCCGATGCGTTCTGACGCCGACCTGTCGATGCGGGGAATGGCGGAGATCCTTGGCGAGTTCATCGAAGCATTGGACCTGCGCGAGATCACGCTCGCGATGAGCGACTGGGGCGGGGCCCAGCTACTCGTGGGCGGCACTCGCGACGAGCGGATTGCGCGGCTCGTGGTGTGCTCGTGCGAGGCGTTTGACAACGTGCCACCCAAGGGTCCCGCCAGGCTCTTGCCATACCTCGCACGTATCCCCGGAGGGCTCGACGCTGCGCTGCTGCCCTTTCGCGTCGATCGGCTGCGCAGGCTGCCGATGACATACGGCTTGCTGAGCAAGCGCCCGGTCCCACGCGAGGTGATGGACCGCTGGTTCGGCCCCATCCGCGAGCGCGAGATTCGCCGTGACCTGCGCAAGTACGTGCGCAGCGCACCACAGGGCCGTCGCGACCTGGTTGCAGCCGAGGATGCGCTGGAGACGTTCGACCGCCCCGCGCTGATCGCGTGGGCGGGCGAAGACAGGATGATGCCCGCCGAGCACGGTCGCCGGCTCGCCGAGCTACTGCCCCAAGGCCGCCTCGTGGAGATCGCGGACTCCTACACACTCATCCCCGAGGACCAGCCGGCCGTGCTCGCCACGCACATACGCGAGTTTCTCACCGAAAGACAACCGCAAGGAGAGCCGGCGCCCTCGGAGACGACATGGTGAACCGTGTGCGTGCAGAGCTGCTGATCACAGCTGGAGCCGCTGGGGTGATCGCTACAAGAATGCTGCTGGTACGCGTCCTGTTGGCCAAGTTCCGCCGCGACGTGGCAGCGCTAAACGCTGGCGACTACGAGCCGGTGCTCGCCGGTTACGCTCCAGACGCAGTGCTGCACTTTAACGATGGGCCCCACCGCTGGGCTGGCGAACACCGCGGCAAGCCCGCGATCGCAAGCTTCCTGAAGGACTGCGTTGACGCCGGCATACATGGCCACATCACCGAGATGTTCATCTCCGGTGCACCATGGCGGATGACGCTGCTCGCGCGCTGAAGTCCATCGGGCCGACCATCCGATCGCGCCCGCGCCCGCGCAGCCAACCCTCGGCGGCGTCCAGCAGCGCACGCGCCGCGTCCGCGTCGTCCTCGCACTCGAACCAGCCAAACAGACCCCACTCGTTGTCCTGGAACTCGTTGAAGTTCCGATCGACGTGCGCGCTGATCCGCCCGACCGGGCGTCCGTCGCGGTAGGCGAGGAAGTA
>DATCFG010000035.1:0-12788 GCA_036509655.1 Solirubrobacteraceae bacterium
ATCGCAGGACCGCTTCGACGATTTCGTGCGCCCACCGCTCGCCGTAGTACATGTCGTCCGGGTTCTCCTCGGTCTCGCCACGGTCCAGACGGTCCAGGGCATCCTTGACGAACTTCGGGAGCGCGGCGAGCGAGTCCGCGAGCTCGGCGAACTTCCCCACGGCCGGGTCGAGGAAGCTGACGGCCGGCAGAGTCCCGGCCTCACAGGCCTTGAAGAACTGGCTGCGTGGATGGATGTGTTTGAAATGCTCGAGCAGGCGAGGGACCACCATGGTCATCGGGATGTCGGTGAAGTAGTTCGCCCAGCTGATGCCGCGCTCTGAGAGACGGTCGAAGATCGTGCCGTTCGGTGGCGGCTTCTCGAAGGCGCTCAGGAGCTCGTCGTTGTTGGTGGCGGTCCCGCCGAAGGCTGTCCCCGCGAGCAGGAAGCGGCGGTTCGGGTAGGTCGGGCCGGGGGCCGAGCAGAACCAGCGGTTCGCGAGGGTGAACGTGTTGGCCAGCGAGTAGGCGAACGGCAGCACGTCGGGCGTGTAATAGCCCATCGGCTCCGGGTCGCCCTTGGCTGACCGGACGAATCCGTCCGTCGCGCCGCCGTTGATCTGCTCGTGCGTCGCCCTCCATTGCTGTGTCACGTTGTTCGCCTGCGCGGTGTTCGGGAACGGGAACGCCTTGACAGGCGTCGCCGGATCAGGTCCGGGGTTGGAGTTCGTCGCGTGCCCGGTGCTGTCGAACGTGAGCGCGTCGACGTCGCCGCGTGTGCGGCCGAGATCACCGAGCAGGTTGTCGAAGGAGTGGTTCTCCATCATCACGACGACGATGTGGTCGAAGGGCATCTGCTCGTTCGGCGTGCCGGCGGGCAGGTCGGGGAACGGGAGGCTGCCGGGCGCGCGCAGGGCGGGATCGCTCATGCCGGCTCACTCTCGCTTTGCGCCAGCTCCGGATAGGTCGCTCGCGCCAGTGTGGCCAGCGGCGCCAGGTCAGCCGCGTTGGCGGGCTCGATGTCTGAAGACATGGACATCGCCCGCGCGCGCATAGGTCCAGTGTGGGCGACGATCGCACGAGCAAGAGCGAGGCCCCTCGCCTTCTCGGCGGCCGCTTCGCTGGCCGCCGCCACGTGCTTGGCGCTCGCCTGTTCCGCCTTGGCTTCCGCCTGCCGGGCCTGTTCGCGGTGTACTTCTTTTCCGAACAGCCACCCAACGGCGGCGAACACCACGGCCTCCACCCCGGACAGGAGGTAGACGTAGCGTTCCCAGCTGACCTGACTGACACCCACTTCGCCGAGCAGGAACACCATCAGCGCCGCGAATGCCACGATGAGGACGACAGTCACGATCGCCTTGACGGTGTTCATGCTCACATGCATCGTCGCACGCGCTGCTGATGAAGGCCGCGCGGGCTCTCTCTCGCGCCGACCTACCTGCTTTACGGCGGCGATCGACGGCGAGAAGAGGTAGCCGCCGCCCGTGGTGGTGACCCAACGTGCGAGCTTGAGATTGCGTGCTGCGGCACGGTTGAACATCGCCGGCTTCAACAAGGACCACCGCAGCGATCGGCCCGTCGAAGAAAACGATCCCACGAGGCTGGCCCACAGCAAGCGGTGCAAGGTCATCGCGGCGTGTGGGAGATGACCTGAGCGCCGGACGGCTGCGCGACGTTCGACTACGGCGCAGAGGTTCGACCGGGCGAGCCGCACGTCGTCTGGCGGCGCATCGGCACGCACTCGGTCTTCCGCTGACCGTGACCGGGATCGTCGGCTAGCCTCATCTCGCGTCGTCGAGCGACATTTGGCCGCCGGGAAGACGCGCAAAGCGGTTCGCGTTGACTACGGCTGGCTCCACCAAATTGACGAAGGTCGAAACGCCCCGGTCCCCGAAAGAGGGGCCGGGGCTTCGGCGTTGCAGGTCCAGTCGGAGCGGGTTCGGCGGTTGCTTGAAGCGCTGATGAGAGCCCGATGAGGGCTCTCGGCTGTCCTCTACGGTGCAAGAGGGGGGCCCGAACGAAACCCGAACATACGTTTGGCTCGCCTGGTTGAGGCGCTGCTTGACTCTGTCTCGCGCCGAGCACGGCAGCAGGCGCTGGGGACTGGCTCGGCGGGTGCTGAGAAGCGTTCGGGCTCTGTCGCTTTAAAGTGGCGATCTCGCCTATGGCAACAGAGTCGCGACGGTCTTGGAACCCAAGAAAGATTCGAGCGAGCCCTCCGCGGGTGTCGCGCCGTCGCCCGCCTTCTCAAGCCGCGCTATCGCTTGTCCAACAAGCACCTCCCATGCCTTTGTGGAGTTTAGAATCACGCCCGTCAGGAGCATCCTGAGATCCTTGAGATCCGAGCCTCCGCGGTCGAAACCCCCGTCGCGGAACGCCACCATTGCGTCGTAACGTGGGTGAGCTTCGTTTGCTGCGATCCAGTCCTCGATCCGCCTACTGGCCTCCTGCCAGTCTAGGTCGCAGCCTGCCAGAACCTCGTCCGTCACGATCAGGTTCTCGGCGGTGCGGCAGGCCAGCTTCATGCGGACGAGTGGGGCTTCATCGGCGATCTCACCTTCGTTGCCATCGCGATCGCGGAGCGAGTAAGCGCGGGCATCCTCATAAACTGCTCCGATGATTCTCCGCACCTCGCTCTCGTAGTCGCTCATTCCAGTAACGCCATCGCAGCCGACCGGATAGACACGGATAGCCCCATTTGACGTACGGACCGCTTGCTGCCAAATTCGTTCGTCATCGTCCCCCTCGACAATCAGCACCGGGGCCTCATTGAAAACATTGGAAAGAGGATGTGCTCCGAAGACAGGCAGAACACGCTTGAGAATCGGGCCGATCTGGTCGAACGTCAAAGATTGCTCACGCGGCTGCATAAACGCGACGCTCGCGTCCCGGTAGCCGGCTAGGCCGCCGAGGATCGCCGTACTATGCGTCGCAATGAGTATCGTAAAGTGCTTCTCCTCGACAAGGCTAACAAGGAAGGTGACGAGCCTGGCTTGGAGATCGGGGTGTAGATGAACATCTGGCTCGTCAAGGAAAAGGAAGTTGTCCTTATCGGGGTCGATTTCATGGGCGAAGGCCAGGGTCTCAATACCGAGCGAGACAAGCTCAGCCTCTCCGCTGCTGATCGCTCCCGGAGGTAGCTCACTACCGCTCGACTTGGAAAAGAACTTAAACGTCGAGTCAACATTGCGCAGTTCTATGTTATCAAGCAGACCGTTGAGGCGCTCGACGTTTACCCCGAAGTTCGCTACCTCACCACGCGACTCAGCGCCGCGATAGACGTTTAGCTCAAGGCGGCGAAACTGCACGACGCTCTGCTCTCGAAACTGATTGAATTGATTGTTGCGACGCGTGTTTTCGAGCCAGTTGACGTTTTCGGTGAGGTTCTGCTCGACATTGGGCTGATAAATTAGAACGCCGCCCCGCTCCGGTGTGATGTAGCGCTTGTGCCCATCTGTGGTAAGTCCATTCTCGACGGCCTTCAACAGCGTGCTCTTTCCACAACCGTTCTTACCCAAGACAACATTGACCTTGGTTAGAGTTTTGAGTTGGTATTCGCCGGCAGCTATATCCATTTGCGTCCATTATCGCACAGTGGCCTATTGCTCACGTAGGCGTGTCGGACAAGCGGCATAGTGCGACGTTGAGTCTACATTGCCAGCGAGAGGCCCGTTTTGTGCGTACCCACACTTCCAGACGGGGAGAGCGACTCGTGGTAACATCCCTTTGTGTGCGCTCTCCGCGTTACCTGGCCGTGTCTAGCTTGGACTAAGTGCGAGCTATGAAGGACTCGCGCGGACGGAAGTGGGAACGCCAGGTTCTCGTTATCTACAGTATCAGGCTGGCGTAGCGTTGGCGCAGTCTCTCTCGTGGCTAACCTCACCGGCCCTTACAGTCGGCAACCTGATCCTGATAGTCGTTGTTTTCTACGTCGTACTAGACAATTGGCGCGGTCTTGCGTTTGAAACTGCCGAGTCGACGTTGTATGAAGGAGATCATTTCGGGCTGACGAAGGGGCGGTTCTCAGCGCGAGCTGCATACCCTTTGCCTTCCTGTCACCACATATCCGAGAAATAGCGGCGCCATCAGAAGTACTCCTCGTGAACCTTGGCGTCCTGTGTATCTTTGATGGCCTGCGCCGCGTCTATTCTCTCTCGCCAGTGGTGAACGAGAAGAGTGCCACCCACTACGGACAAGAGCGAGCGATTTCGGCCTTTCTGGCAGTGACGAGCATGGCGTATGGACCTCTATTGATTTTCACGGCCGTCGTCCTGGCGCATGCGCACCTATACGCAGAGGTCGCTACATTCGTCGTTGCTGCGCTGTGGTTCACTATTCGACTAGTCGACGGACTAGTCTTGCGGCGTTTGGTCCTGATGACTTCGTCGGCTCGCGAGCACTGAAGTACATTGATTGGTGGCTTGCTGCCACGCACTGTCGCACAACCGGTGTCTGGCGACCAGTCGCCGCCCGTGGACTTTCCTACTGCGCGGCGCTTGAGGCAGCCTGGTCTGCTGACTCAGAACGGAATGTCGTCCCAACCATCTGCCGGCGTGGTATCAGGCGGCTCCGGGTCGTCCGACTCAAACAGCACCTTGAGGCGCTTGAGAAGCTCGTCATATGTAATAACGGTCAGGCTGTAAAGGCCATGCCGAAAGTGATTGAACGAACTCAACTGCCGCTCGCTAAGCCCGTCAATTGTCCCCACTATAAGGACGCCTTTGGGATGCACGCGATTTAGCTTGTGCCCGGAGCCTGGTCCAAGCACGCTCTCGAAATTCTCGATTGCGACTGACATTTGGTTACGGGCTTGGACGATACCTCCGGTCAGGTCGCCGTGCATGCTGTATGTCTCGTTGTCGAAATCGCTGCCAGCGCTGCCACGATAGAGCGGACCAATCAACTTCGTGTGGGGAGTCTTGATCTCGACCACAGCAAAACTCTTTGTGCTGTCGTCAGCAAACAAGAAGTCCGTTGCTACCCCGCCTGAACCGGAGAGATCCGGATGACGTGCGAATCTCATGACCTCTTTGGACCGGCTGCTCGAGAAGTCTCTCAGGCTGTGATCTGCATCTGGTCAGATGGCTGCGTGAGTGTCTCCAGGCGCGTTCTGCAGGTATCGATGGCGTCTGGGCTGCTGTCCACAAGGACAAAGTGCCGGCCGAGCTTTGCTGCGACCGCGCCCAGCGTGCCGGAACCAGCGAAAAAGTCGAGGCACCAGCCGCCCTGCTTGCTTGATGCGGTGACTATCCGGCGGACGATGCCCTCCGGCTTCTGTGTCGGATAGCCGGTCTTCTCTTTCCCATTAGTGGGCACGATCGTGTGCCACCAGACATCGACCGGCAGCTTGCCGGCGGCGGCACGCTCGGGCGTTTGCAGGCCAGGGGCCATATAGGGCTCTCGGTCGACCTCCTCGGAGTTGAAGTGGTATCCGACGGGGTCCTTGACGTAGACGAGGATGGTGTCGTGCTTGGCGGGCCAGCGCTTCTTCGTCCTCGCGCCGTAGTCGTAGGCCCAGATGATCTCGTTGAGAAAGGAATCCCTCCCAAAGATCTGGTCGAGGAGGATCTTGCAGTAATGCGCCTCGCGGTAGTCGATGTGGAAGTAGAGGGTCCCGTGCGAGGCGAGGAGCCGGCGGGCTTCTTCGAGCCGCGGGGCGATGAACCCCATGTAGTCGTCGAAGATGTCGCCGTAGGCACGACTGGCGATCTCGGTGGTCGCATATCGACGGCCGGCGAAACCTACGCGATCCCCCTCTGGATCCGGCATGACCGAGATCTGAGTACGGGCCTGAGCGCGGCCGGTGTTGAACGGTGGGTCGATGTAGATCAGGTCGAACGCACCACTCTCAAGGCGCGGAAGAACCTCGGCGTTGTCGGCTTGGATGACGAGATCGTCCTCCAAACAGATCTGGTCGGAAAGGTCTATCTCCTCAAGGAATCTCATGGCGCCAAGATACGTTGAGGGTCGGACGCGCCCAGCGACGTCAGGCGAGCCCGTGGCGATGTAGGACAACGGAAACGCGCTCGCGCGAATCGCTCGCGAGCGAGCGGGACTCTCTGAGAATGCGGGCCATCTCCGCTTGTAGATCTGTATATCGCGCGCTATCGTGCACGGCTGCCAACACCTGCGTGCGCAGTTGGGTCTCGTCATCGACGCGATAGTCCGCGAGGTCCCTGATGTTCAACGTCGCCGACTCGAAGGGATTCTCGGTGTGCTGGCCTCTAGTCTTGCGCGCAACCAACGCTACGACGCGATGGGCCGGAACGACGTACCAGCACGGGGAGATCCCATCAGGGCAGTAGTAGGCGATCAGAACGATGTACTTGACCGCCCGTACTTGGTTCAGCGTCGTTTTGGGTGGCCCGCTTGATCTCAACGAAGTTGCCGTCCACGACTGCGTCACCGCGAGCCGCTCGGGGGGTACGCTCAGCTCCGGTGAGATCGAAGAAGCGTGCCTCGGCGTCACGGCCACTGCCGCTGATGCCCATCTGATCGGGTGTCACGCGATAAGGGTACTGAGCAGGCCAACAAGGTCCCGCTTGGGACGCTGTCGAGCAGGTTGTTGTCGAGATATCAAGACCTCGAACAGCCACCGAGGACCGGCAATGCCTGTGTCAGATCGCGTCGAGATCGTCGAGACGTGCGCTGGCGAGGATGACCCGCTCGCCGCGGAAGGGAACCAACTCGGCTTCGAGCAGGCGCCTCTGGCGATCCCCCTTCGCAAGCGAGCCGTCGGCGCGAACGACGCGATGCCATGGCGCCTCCCCAGCATCGAGGCGACTCAGCACATGGCCCGCCAGGCGCGGCGCGCCAGGTGAGACGTCGCCGTAGGTCCGGACGTAGCCCGGGGGGATCGCACGCACCCGCCGCAGGATCGCGGCCCGCGCGTCAGTGCTCTCATTCCTCCTCATCACCGTCGGGCTCGTGCTCGTCGCCCCCTGGCCCGTCCTCGTCGACGTCGGGCTCGTGCTGGTCGCCGGCGAGCAGGTAGATGAACCCGATCACGCAGGCGCCCGCGACAGCCTCCAGCAACAGGCCGATCACCGACAGGGCCGTACCGTCGTCCAGCGACACCAGCGGCACGCCGACGATAAAGCAGAGCAGGCCCACGCCGACAAGCAACCGGCTGTGTCGCCTGAACCGCCCGGCGCCGGCGGCCTGCTCGTCGTCTGGCTCTTTTTTTGGCATCTCGCTCGATTGCATCAGAACAGGTGTCGCAGTCGCCAGCCGAGCGATGGGCCGCCGACAGCGCGTGCGGACACAACGCTGATCGCGCCGGCGCTCCCGCCTTGCACGGCCACCGTCGCCATCGCCTCGCCCGCATGCAGCCGGGTCATCGCCGGACGTACGAGCACCTGGACCGGTAGCTCCAGGTCGCCCCAGCCGAGCTCGCGCAGTGCGCCCGCGGTCACGGCCGTCGTCCCTCGGCCGTCGGCGGAGCTCGCGCTCAGCACACGCGTGCCGGCGGGCAGGGCCGTCTCCAAGCGCAGGCTTGCCGCGGCCGAGCCTCCCAGCCGTTCGGCGCTCGCGAGCGCGGATTCGATCAGCGCTCCCTGCCGCTGGCCGAGCACGACCCCGAGCACCGTCAGCCGCCGGCCGCCGAGGGCGACCCGTTTGGCGAACACCAGGCAACCTCCCGCCGCGTGGTCTGAGCCGGTCTTCACCCCGACGTATCCGTCCGTCCCGACGAGGCCGTTGTAGTTTGCGACACGTCCGACGCCGGGCAGCGCGACCGCGGGCTCGGCGACGATCGCCGCGAACGTCGGGACCCGCATCGCAGCACGGGCCAGCTTCAACTGGTCCGCAGCGGTCGAGACAGTTCCGTCTTCGAACCCGCTCGGGTCCGTATACGTGGTCGAGCGCATCCCGAGCGCCTTCGCGGTCGCGTTCATGCGGGCCACGAACGCCGCTGTGCCGCCCGCGTCATACCGCGCGAGCAGCACGGCGATGTTGTTCGCCGAGGGCAGCAGCAGCGCCTCCAGCGCCTGGCGCTCGGTGAGCCGCTCGCCGGCTTTCACGCTCAGAGTGGACTCGCCGAGCGCGGCCCGTTCCCCCTCTTCCGCGACCTCCGCGGGCGTGATCTTCACCACGAACCCATCCTGGCCGGGCGCCAGCGGGTGCTCGATCAGGGTCAGATACGCCGTCATCACCTTGGCGACGCTCGCGATCGGCACCGGAGTCGCAGCCCCGGAGGTGCCGAAGCTGCCCACCCCCTCCACCTCGACGGCCGCCTCGCCTTCGCGCGGCCAGGCGATCGCGGGCGCGCTCCCGGGAAGACGCACGTATGTCGGCAGCGTTCGGTGGACAATGAGCGGCGGCGTGCTCTCGGTCGCGGCCCGCCAGAGGATCGCGACGATCAGCAGGACGACCAGCAGCGCGCCGAGGGCCCACGTTCGTGGGCGCCATTCGGATCGGTGTTGAAGCCTCGGCCGCGTCGTGCTCGCCACAGCCGCGAGACGCTAGCGCAGGCAGAGGCGCCCAGCGCCGGCGGGAGACCGAGCTTCGCGTCCGTGAACCGGCCGGGGGCGCCCGAGACCGCTGCGCCGGTGGCGAGCGACGCGGACCCTCCGGAGCTGTGAGTAAGGTGGAGAGCGTTATCTTCAGGAGGAGGGAAGCGAACGTGTTGCGCCCAGCCAGATTCACCGGCCACCGCGCCGTGCTCGTAGTGCTCGCCTCAATCGCGGTGGGCTCCTGTTTCGCCGGCGCCACGGCGAGCGCCGCCACGGCGGGCATCGCGACGCCCGCGCTCGTGCCGAGCCCCGGCCTCGAAGCCGCCGCCAACCCCTTCGGCCTGCCCCGCGTGGTGAGCTTCAAGGTCAAACCGGCCACGGGCGTCGCGATCACGCTCGGCTGCACCGGCACCAGCACGCAGCCCTGCACGGGCACGGCCCTCGCGACGACGGCCGAGACGCTCCAGGGCAAGAAGGTCGTCGCCGTCACCTCATCCTCGAAGCACGCCGCCAAGGGCAAGCAGCGAGGAATCAGGATCGCCCAGGCGCCGTTCTCGCTGGCCGGGGGCCAGACCGCGACGATCCATCTGAAGCTCAACTCAACCGGGCTGAAGCTGTTGCGCCGCTTCCATGCGATCTCCGCCTACGTGCTCGCCGGCGAGGTCCTCCCCCAGGGTAAATTCATCTTCCTCGTCCGCGAAGTCCTGTTCAAAACGCCCGTCAAGCGCAAGTAAGCAAACTTCGCCGGCCACGAGCACAAGCAAGCAACTTCTCCGCCCCCAAGCGCAGGCAAGTAACTTCTCGGGCGAACCGCCGGTCAGCGGTGGCGGGATCTCCGGCGCGGGCACGGCGCCTTGTAGGAGGCTTCGGCGGTCGCGCCGCCGAGGAACGACACCACCGTCTTCACCGGGAAACCGCCCTTCGGACACCGCTTGGGAACCCTGCCGTAGTAGACCGTCTTCTTTCCCTTCCTGTAGGCGGCGCCAACCTCCACGTCGATCGACAGGGCGGACGCATCCAGCGCGCCGGGAACAGATTCGATCAGGGGCACCTGGGCGGTCAGCTTCGGCCCGAAGGGTGGTGAGGAGTTGATGATCTGCCCCTTGGAGAGGATTTCGATCGAGACGGGCGTCACCCCGTTGACATAGAACTCCAGGCCGCCACCGGGGGCAAAGAAAGGCAGCACCGCCACTTTCTCGTTCACGCGTTCTGTGCCGAAGCTCACGATCCCATCCGCCGAACCCCTCGGGCCCGCGCTGGACTTCTTCGGACAGGCCCTCGGGCCTCTCGTTTCGATCACGCTCGGCGCGCACGTCGCAAACCCCTGCGGGTGCAGCTTCACGCCCTTGGGCAGATAGAAGGTAATCCCGGTCACCGGCGGCGGGAAGCCACCGTATTCGGTTCCGGAGATCGTGTATTCGGCTTGAATCGCGGCGCCCGCCCCGAGGATGTTGCCCGTATGCGGGTAGCCCCTGATCGGCACGGCCTTCGCTTTGAGAAAGACCGTCGGCGCCGCCGACGCAGAAGCCGACAGGCCAAGGACGGAGAGACTCAACACGGCCAGCCAGGTGACGGCCCTGCGCATCCGATTTACGTGCACGATTTGGCGCATGTGAAGCCTCTCTGTCTATTTGAACGGCTCAGTTCACGAGAACCGTCGGCTGTCGGGGCGCCGATGCAAGCCGGCGCGTATCGCTTCTCTACCCTCCTATAACCAATCGTAAGCGCGAGAGTCGCGGTTAGCGCTCCTCGCCGACGGCGACGCGTGCGGGGGCCTCGCCCCAGAGCTGCTCCAGGCGGTAGAACGCGCGGGTCTCCGGCGTGAAGATGTGCACGACGACGTCGAGGTAGTCCATCAGGATCCAGTCCCGCTTGCTCAAGCCCTCGACACGACGCGGCAGCAGCCCGTGCTCGCGCTTGCAGCCCTCGAGGATGCCGTCGTGGATCGCCTTCGTCTGGCGCTCGGTGTTGCCCGAGCAGACGACGAAGTAGTCGGTGTATCCGAGTACGCCTCTCAGGTCGAGCTCGACGATCTCGCCGGCCTTCTTCTCGGCGGCGTAGCGCGCGATCTCGCTCAACAGTGCCTCTGGCTTCAACTCGCCGCGCTGCTCCAACTCGTCGGGCTTCACTTCCACGCCTTCGCCCGCGCCGGTGCCGGTGCCTGTGCCTGTGTGTTCGCCTTCGTGTTTTCCGACGCAGTGCGGTATAGGCGGTGCTCAGCGATGTACTCGGCTACCTCCGGCGCCACCAGACCCGCGATCGGCTCGCCGTGCCTGACACGCTCGCGCACCATCGAAGAGGAGACATCCAATGTGGGCATAGCCAAGAACCTCACCCGCGCGCTCAGCGGAGCGAGCGCTCCGAGCACCTCCGCGCGGCTCGTGTCCTCGCGCTCGGCGACCGCCAGCCGCGAGAGCTCGACCAGCGCCCGCGGCTCGCGCCACGCCGGGAGCGTGCGCGCCATGTCCGCTCCGAGGATGAACGTCAGCTCTGCCTCCGGGTCGCTTTGTTTGATCGCTCTCAAGGTATCCACCGTATAGGACGGCCCGCCGCGCTCGACCTCCAGGCCGCAGGCTTCCAGACCCTCCTGCTCCTCCCCGCCCACCGCCAGCCGGCACATCTCCAGGCGCCGCTCGGGGCCGGGGTCGCCCTCCTCGCCCTTGTGCGGGGCGTTGTGCGCGGGCATCAGCAGCACTCGCTCCAACCCCAGCTCCCCCAGCGCGTGCCTGGCCAGGGCGAGGTGTCCGCGGTGGGGCGGGTTGAAGGTCCCGCCGAGGATCCCGATCGTACGCGCGCCCGCCAGTGTTGGCCCCTTCGACGTGGGCGCCTCAGACGCAAACGCCGCAGACGCAGGCCCCTCAGGCGCGGACGTGTCCGTCACCTTCGATCAGGTACTTGAACGTGCACAGCTCCCTCAGCCCGATCGGGCCCCTCACGTGCAGCTTCTGCGTCGAGTTCCCGATCTCCGCGCCCATCCCGAACTCGCCCCCGTCGGTGAACCTCGTCGAGGCGTTCACGTACACGCAGGCCGCGTCAACGCCCAGCTGAAATGCTCGTGCGCTCTCGGTGTTCTTGGTCACGATCGCCTCGGAATGCCCGCTCCCGTAGCGGCCGATGTGCTCGATCGCCTCCTCCGTCGATGCAACGACCTTCACGGCCAGCGTCAGCGCCAGGTACTCCGTGCCCCAGTCCCCCTCCGTCGCCGTCGCGATCGATCCGCTCGCCAGCGCCTTCGCACGCTCGTCGCCGCGCAGCTCCACGCCAGCCTCCCCGAGCGCCCGCGCGATCCGCGGCACGAACTCCGCCGCCGCGCCCTCGTGCACGAGCAGCGTCTCCGCGGCGTTGCACACGCCCGGGCGCTGCGTCTTCGCGTTCAGCACGATCGCCTCCGCCTCGTCGAAGTCCGCGATCGCGTCGACGTACACGTGGCAATTACCCGACGCGGCGTAGATCACGGGCACCGTCGCCACCTCCTCCAGCGCCGCCTTCAGCCCCTCCCCACCGCGCGGGACGATCAGGTCGACCGTCCCCTTCTGCGTCGCCAGCTCCGCCAGCTCGCCGCGGCCACCGCCCGCCACCAGGCTCACGCAGCCCTCCGGCAGCCCGCCCGCGACCGCTGCCTCGCCCGCGATCCGCGCGAGCGCGGCGTTGGAGTGAAGCGCCGAGGAGGACCCCCGCAGCACGATCGCGTTACCGGACTTCAGGCACAGCGCGGCGGCGTCGATCGTCACGTTCGGGCGCGCCTCGTACACGACCGCCACCACCCCCAGCGGGACCCGCACCTTGCGCACGTCGAGGCCGTTCTCCAGGCGGTGCCCGTCGATCACCTCGCCGACCGGGTCGCCGAGCGCCACGATCTGCCTGACCGCCCTCGCGATCCCCGCGATCCGCTCCTCGTCGAGCTTCAGCCGGTCGAGCAGCGCCGCGCCGAGCTCCGCCTCCCGCCCCGCCTCCATGTCGCGCGCGTTCGCCGCGAGGATCTCTCCCGTGCGCTGCACCAGCGCCGCCGCGATCCGCTCGAGCGCCGCGTTCTTCGTCGCGGTGTCCGCGCGCGCGAGCGCTTTCGCCGCGCGCTTCGCCTCCGCGCAGATATCCGCTACTGAAGTCGTGACCGTTGCCATCGTCTAAGGGTACGACAGCGTGGATGGCAGGCGCCTACCCGACCACCAGGTAGTCGCGGTGCACGGCCTCGTCGGTCGCGTGCGGCAAGATTCCCCGCACCGCCTCCGTTTTCATCCCGATCACGCGCCGCAGCTCCTCCGCCGAGTAGTTGCAGATGCCCTTCGCGATCAAACCTCCATTCGAGGGTTGGCTGTTGTCGCGAACGGCGATCTCGACCGCATCGCCCGCGTCGAAC
>DATCFG010000036.1:0-4677 GCA_036509655.1 Solirubrobacteraceae bacterium
GAAGACGTCGACGTGTCCGCAGCCAGCGCAGAGGCTTTTTGGAGGCGACTCATCGCCGGTGATGACTACATCCAGTGGACGCTGCGCTTTGGATGCATACTGCACGACGACGGGATCCTCCTGGCGGCAAGCCGCTATATCGAGGAGAGTGGCCTCTCGCCATCTGCCGAGCGCAAGCTCATCCAGGCCCACCGCGGGCTCAGCCTTGCCCGGCTCGTGCTCGAGAGCGGCGATCTCGAAGCGGCCCGTGAGCAATCGCGTGCGGCGCTCACCGCCGTCGCGCGATGGCTGTTGATCGCAAACGGCGTTTTCCCGCTTGCCCGCGACGAGCTCTCCGATCAGCTGCTCGCGCTCGGGTACTTCGACCTCGCCGCGGCGCTCGACCGGCTGATCCATGTCCAGCCCTGCCTCGACGAGTTGCACACCGGCCTGGAGGTTGGCGAGAAGCTGGTGAATACGGCTCCCGCCTATGGCAAGCTTTCTGCTTGACGGTTCTACCCGAAAGGTGACTGTGGGAGTCACTTTCCGAGTTTGAGCTTTGGTGGCTGCAGGCGCTCGATTGAGCATGGTGGTGAGGCTTACCAAAAGTTATAGGACCTCACAGGAATCTGTGATGTGCGGTAACTTTCTGTGATGGCGAAGAATCCCTATCGTCCCGGCGTCGGCACGCGCCCGCCCTATCTGGCTGGTCGTGAGCAGCAGATCCATAGATTCCGGCGGCTTTTGGAGGACTATCCGGAGAAGCGGCGCAACCTGCGGGTCGCCGCCTCGCTCGATGGCGAGCGCTTCACAAAGGCAGACCTCGACACGGCCACCAGCCGCTCGACCGGCGCGCTCGCCCAGAGCCTCATACGACTGATAGCCGACAACCTCGTCTACCGCGACGATCACGGCGTCTACGCCTACACCGCCCCCATGTTCGGCGACTTCATGCGTCGCCGACACAGGCGTCTCAACGAGGACGAATAGCCACGCGGCGAGCAGGTGGGGGCGGCTGGCGGCTGGCCGCTGGTCCTCGTGCGTCGTGGTAGCGAGCTGTCCGGGCCGGCGCGTTGCCGGCGGTGCTTCGCGCTCGGGCGGGTGCGCTTCCAGCCCCTAGCTTATATATGGTTATAGCGCATGCATCTGTACGCGACGCGCTCGCGGTCATCGAGCAGATTGCAGAACGCCCGTTGAGGCTCATTTTCCAGGGCGAGCAAGCCGGCGATGTTCGTGATACATGTGCCGAGATCTCGCGTGCACGTGAGCAACTCGGATTCTCGCCCGCGTGCTCGCTCGAGGCAGGGCTCGCCGCTGAGTTCGCGTGGCTAAGCGCCAGGCAGGATCGTGATACTGGTGGTCATGCTTACACCTGACCGGCCTTGGTAAGCGCCGCTGGCATACCGATAATGCCGAGCGGCTCTCTACGAGGAGCTCATCTACTCGGCTTCTCCTTCACCCAGCTTAGCGCCCAGTGATGGATCGCGTAAGCGTCGGGGAACGCCTCGTGGCGACGCTCCGGCTCATCCCAGAGGTATGGGTAGAACAGCTTCTTGGCGAAGATCGCAAAGCCCGGTTCCTGCTCGAGCAGCAGGCTCAGCAAGTACGGTCCGTTTGCGATCGCCGAGTGGAGGCCGGTGCCGAGCGTGCGTCGCGTCAGCCGCGTTGCTCGTCCGAAGACGGGGTGGCCGGGGACCGCTCCCAGGATCGCGGTGCAGACGCGTCCAGGGAGCTCGAGGGCGGCGAACGCGTCGATCCCTCGAAGCAGCGGCGTGAGGGGACGTTGGCACTCGACGTCGGTGTCTACGTAGACCCCCCCAAACCGGTGCAGCACCTCATAGCGCACGAGGTTCGACAACTCGGAGCGGGTGCGCGAGCGTTCGCGGTCGATGGCGGTGACGCCAAGTGCCGGCAGGTCTTCGTCGGTCCACAGTCGCATCTCCCAGCCGGGGTGGTGCTGGGCAAAGGTCTCCCCGAAGCGCTCGTGCTCCTCGGGTATCGGCGCCGTGCCAAGCCATACACGATGGATCGTGCGCGGGATCCGCACCGGTCTCAAGCGTTGCAGGCGGGGCGGCGGGGTCTCGCAAAGGCGTACTCCCACCGGCGGCAGATCGGGCGGCTCCTCGACGCGGGCGGGGATGCGACAGGCGCAGCCAAACCACCGCACGTCCTCATGAACGATGTCGACCTCGAGCACGTATTCGCCGGGCTCCGTTGGAGCTAGGACGTTCAGCGGGGCAAGAACCCGCTCACCGGGCTTGACAGATCGAGGAAATGGGGACCTTGGACTATTCTCGGTATAGAGACTCCCATCGAGGTTGAGCCAGCGGTAGCCGAGACGGATCCTTGGCTCCTCCTCCAAGCGAGGTGACCAGCGCTCGGCGCCGTCGTTGCTGACGTGCAAGAAAACCGATTGCGATGTCGCTGGCGTAAGAGAGACAGTCGGCTCGTATGGCTCGATCCGGGCGCGATATGCGCCGTCTGTGACGGAACGTCCCTCCCAAAAGCGATCCATCTCCCGCAGCGAGACATAGGGTACGTCCTCGACAGCCGGACCGGGGCCGACCGGCGGCGTTGCTGCGAGCACTCGTGCGATCGAAGCCCGATCCTCGTCGGGCACCGCGTGCAGCTTGAGTGAGCTGCGTAGCTCGGGAAGGTAGAATGCCTCGTTGATCCGCCCACCGTTCTGCGCCAGCAGGCCGGGCAGCGAGACCTCGTAGCGCACCGCCTTGTCGCGCCGCTGCTGAGTGCTGGTTAGAAGGAGGTCGAGGTGGTAGAGCCCCTCCTGGATGTACTCGCGCGGCGTGACGGGCTCAGGGTCGGTGTGCTGTCGCCCGCTGATGCGCAGCGTTCCGTCGTTGCGAGTGAGTCGGTTGACGAAGTCTTCGGACCACGGCGCGCCGGCGAGGATGCGTTCGGCGTCCGGGTAGAGCCACGCCCGGGAAATCCAAAACTGCTGGACATGTCGGGAGGAGGCCAGCATCTCGGGTAATCGCCGGATGAATGCTTGGCTCGGGATCTCGTCGCCGTCGAGCCGCAGGATCCAGTCGCCACTGCACTGCGAGTACAGCCAGGCCAGATGGCGTTCGGCCATGACGAACTCGACCTTGAACAGCTTGTCCGCGAGCGCGTCGTACCCGGCCAGTGTCTGCTTGTCCACGCGCGAGTCGGCGGCGATGAGTACCTCATCGGCGTACGGTCGCAATGGCTCCAGGATCACCGCGATGCGCGCGGGCGGATCCGCGGTGATAAGGCAGATGGAGAGCGACACCTGGCCCCCATTATGTCGGGTGCTCTAAGCGGTCGGCTTGCCAGCGCTGATCGCTGCCGGCGACGGCGCGCCGCCCCGCTGACACGCGACAACATCCTCGACGACCTCCTCGAGCGTGCGCGTCGGACGCCAGTCGAGCAGCTCGCGCACCTTCCTCGTGTCGGGTACGCGGCGATACATGTCCTCGAAGCCCTCGCCGTAGGCCTCGTCGTAGGGGATCAGGGAGATCTCCGACTTGGAGCCGGTCACGCCGATGATCAGCTGGGCGAGGTCGTGGATCGAGATCTCGGTGGTGGCGCCGACGTTGAACACGTTTCCGTAGGCGCGCTCGTCGGTCGCCAAGGCGAACAGGGCTTGGACGACGTCGGCGACGTGGCAGAAGCAACGGGTCTGCCGGCCGTCACCGTAGACGGTCAGCGGTTCGCCGGCGAGCGCCTGGCCCACTAGCCTCGGCACGACCATGCCGTAGCTTCCGGTCTGACGCGGTCCGACCGTGTTGAACAGGCGCACGACCGTCGTCGGCAGCGCGCGCTCGCGCCAGTAGGCGATCGCCAGGAACTCATCGATCGCCTTCGAGCACGCGTAGGCCCAACGTCCCATGTCGGTGGCGCCCATCTGCATGTCGCCGTCCTCTTTGAAGGGCAGCGCCTGGCTCTTGCCGTAGACCTCGCTGGTGGAGGCGATCAGCACGGGCTTCTTCTTCTTGCTCGCGTGCTTGAGCACGACCTCGGTGGCGTGCACGTTGGTCTCGATCGCGCGCACGGGGCTGTCGACGACGAGCGTGACGCCGACCGCGGCCGCGAGATGCACCACGATGTCCGCCCCATCGACCAGCTCGGCGACGACCGCGTGGTCCTCGGCGGAGCCGATCGTGTACTCGAAGCGCGGATCTTGCTTGAGATGGCGGATGTTCTCGATGCTCCCGGTCGAGAGGTCGTCGAGCACGTGCACCGCGTGGTCGTGCTCGATCAGCAGATCGCTCAGATGCGAGCCGATGAAACCGGAGCCGCCGGTGATCAAGAATCTCATCGCGGCGCTCCGATCACGTCTGAGACAGAGGAGCGATGGCTTCGTCTCATGATCGTTCCTCCGAACGCTCCGAGTATCAGGATCGCGACTCCTCCCCCGAGTAGCGCGAGCGCCGAGTCATCGCCGCCCGCCCGCGAGCTGGAGGCGCGCAGCACGGCCGCGGGGATCGTCGCTTGCCGGCCGGCGGTGTTGGCGGCGTTCGGTCTCGCGGCGCCGCTCCGGCTCGTGGCTTGCCCGGCGCCCGCACTCGAATGCGACGATCCACCCGCGCCGGGCGGCTTGATGCCGGCGCCAAACGGGACGTTCGCCGAGGAGCCTTCGCGGCCCGCGGGACCCCCCCCGGTCTGCCGGGCCTGGTTCAGGGGCAGCGCATACTGCTTGGACGCGGGCGAGCCCGG
>DATCFG010000037.1:0-18229 GCA_036509655.1 Solirubrobacteraceae bacterium
AGTTCTCGAACCTGGAGACTGCCGAACGGGCCGGCGATGCCGACGCCGTGGCGTTCGCCGAGCACGTTCTCGACACGCGGCTTGAGGCGGCGCGCCAAGCACGGCAGAGCGACGGCCAGCCACGCGACGCTGACACGGGCCAGTTCATCGAGCAGCCTGGGTATGACGGCGGCTTTATGGGGCGGGGCACCGTGGCGCCGCCCTCCGCCCTACGCCCCGCGGAGACCGCTACCGAGCTGATGAGGCGTTCGTTCGAGACACACAGCTCGGAGATCCGCGAGCGCAATGCTGGACTCAGCGCCGCGGCGCGAGCGCTCTCGAACATCAACTGACCCCAGGAGGTCAATCGTGGATATCGCTGTAGAGAACCTGCCGCCCTATGAGCAGATCAGTTGTGAGCCGATCCGGCAGGCTGCCGCCGAGCACAACGCCGCGCGGTCAGCGAAGGAGCAGGCCCGCAAAGACCTGATCGAGCTGGAGCAGACCCGCGAGGCCGCGGAGTGGCGCGACGCGGAGGCTGCCGAGCAGGCGCAAGCTGAAGGCAAGCCCGAAGCGAAGCGCTCGCACGTCGCCGCACACGACAAGCAGACAGACGCGGCCCGCCACGGGGCGAAGGTCGCCGAGCTTGCCCACAAGCGCGCAGAGGCCGCCCTACAGGTCGCAATCGGCGCCCACGGCCAAACGTGGAGCGACGAACTCACCTCCTCCATCGAGCAGGTGAGCGCCGAGTGGGGCAACGCCCTGACCGAGTTGATCGCCCTGCACGGTAGGCTCGGCGCGGCCCTGTCGGTCGCTCGCCGGGTGGGAATCGGGGAGCTGCCCAACGTCGGCGTGTTGCCGTTCTCGCGGAAGCAGATACAGAACGTCGAATACGCCCCCCAGCAGGCGAACGTGCCCGCCTTCATCCCCACGGGTGATGTGCTCGGAGCGCTCGCCACCGTCATCGAGGTCGTCGACGAGGATGCAAAGGGCGTGCCGGCGCCAGGTGCCGTGCCGCTGGCGCGCTACCGACCGCAGTCGCCAAACCGCTCGATGGGCGCCGTGCAAGAGGAAATAGCCGAGCGCCGCGCGTTCACCGAGCAGGCCAACACACCCGAGCGCGTCGAGGCCCGACGCCAGCGCGTCGAGCGCGAGCGCCGAGGCCGCGAGGAAGCCGAGCAAGCCGAACAGACCGTCGGCGCCTGAGACCCTGCAACCTCGATCACACCGCACAATGGCAAAAGGTAAAGGCAAACTCGCCAACTTCGGCAGCAAGAAAGCGGCACCGTTCAAGAAAGCGCCGGCGAAGGCGAGCAAGAGCGCGGCCAAGGGTGTCGCACGTAAACAGAGCGCCGCGCGTGGTAGCAAAGCCTCCTAACGATGGTGTGTGTCGTCGAGTGGTTGTGGCGTCGTCTGACCAGTGATCAGTTGATCTGAGCGAAGGCGACCGAGCGCGCGCCAGACCGCCGAAGTCGACCCACAAGCCACCTACAACCCTGCCCCGATGGTCAACGAACCCTGCCCGTGCCCGCACGCGGCGGTTCTGTGGGTCCTGGCAGGACGCTAGTAGTCGAGCCTCACCTGCATCTTGCCGAGCGAGAAGACCCAAACGCCCACAAACACACCCCGCGCAAACGCCCAAAGCTCAATCCGTGGCCACACAAGGCGACCGTGTGGCATATCACGGGCGATTAGAGGGGGTGGACCGGCTTGCGGTCGGCAGCGCGCTTACACCCCCCTGCCACTCCCCGCGCTAAATGTTGTCCCCAGTTCAACCGAACAGCGTGCCGTGAGAGGCCCACAATCGCCGTCTAAGGCCGATCGGTTCTGCCGGTTTCCGCTCAAAAAGAGCTTCATAATCGCGTTCTGCCATGTTTGGCGGGGGATGGGCAGTCTACGCTTCGGGGGATGGCATCGTCGAAACCTCGAGCACCGTCGCACCTGACCGCGCGCTCGAAGCGGATCTATCGCACAGTCTGTGAGGACTACGATCTGGACCGGGAGCCGCACGCGCGAGAGGTGCTGAGGCTGGCGTTGGAGGCGTTGGACCGTGCGGATGAGGCGAGGGCGATCGTCACGGTGGAGGGGTTGACGTACCAGAACCGGTTTGATGAGCCGCGGGCGCATCCGATGCTGGCGGTCGAGCGGGACTGCCGGGTCGCGGTAGCGCGCCTGCTGCGGGAGCTGTCGCTCGACGCTGATCTCGGCGAGACGCGGGTGCCGCGCGTCGGCGGGGCGATGGCCTGATGCCGGTTCGGCCGAGGCGAGCACGCAGGACGCGGCACGCGCTGACCGTGGCGACGTACATGAACCTCACGCTCGGGCCGCGGGACGCCACGGCTGACGAGCTGGAGGTGCTGCGCCCGGTCTACGATGAGAACCGGCGATGGTTCGGGGCCGACGATTGGGCAGTGCGCTACTTCGAGGACGGGGACGCCGGCGTCCTGGCCGGGCTGCTCGACGACGACCAGGCGGCCGAGGTCGACGACGATCTAGTGGGGTTGCCGGGCGTGCCGGCGGGCGTATGAGCGACGAGCACGTGCCTCCCAGCGACGAGGTGCTGGCGCACGTTGAGCACGAGATGCGCGATGCCTGCCGGCTGTTTCGCGCCGCTGCGGAGCGGCTCTCGAATCCGTTGGCGGTCGCTGTGATGCTGGAGAAGGCGGACGAGATGGACGCCGAGACCGAGGAGTTGCTGCGGCGCATAGGGCGCGGCGACTGATCCGGCCAGATTGACGCTCGAGCCTTCGGTGGCCGGATAGGCCGCTAGGCGACGAGTAGCACCGGCTCGCGTTCGCTTGGGGGCTCGTGCGCCGCGAGCGTGGGGGTGAGCTGGGATCCCGGCCCCGGCTCGTTCGCCCACGCGGCCGCCCACGCATCGCGCGTGCTCGTCAGCACCTCGCGCCAGGAGGTCCGCTGATGTGGGTTAGCGATTCGTTCGAGGACGAACCGCAGATCTTCGGTCCACGCCTGCTCGAAGTCGAAATGCCAGCGATCCCGATCCTCGCGAAGCAGGTCGGCGAGCAGGCGGCACGGCGAGGGGTCGGGCGCGTTGACCTCCTCGATCAAGCGGCCGTTCTCGCTGCGCTCATCGCGCTCGCGTGCTCGCTTCCGGGCGTTGGTACACCCCAGGCAGGCGCCGTAGATGATTAGCGCGCCCCGCTTGTGCGACTTCGCCATCCGGGAGGCCGGGAACTCACCGTCGCACGCGCGGCAGATGTAGAGGGCGTCGTCGACTGGGGCGGGCACAGGGCAATTCTCGACGCTGGGGAGGACAGTCGCTCGGCGGCTCCGACCACCGGGCTCGATAGCATCTCGGGTGCGACTTCAGCACTCGCGTTTGGGAAGCGGCCCGGGCTTGTCCGTTCCGGGCCGTTTCTGCGTCCGGGGGCAACCATCCGGGACGCGAGTTACGGTGTAGGCGTGCTGAAGATCAACGGACAACGCAATGCACTTCTCGTCGGCTGAGTACCTGCCGCCGGCAGACCGCTCGACCGCTCGGCGTCTCGCGCTGGGCGATCGGCAACCACCGCAGCAACCCGGCTGGCAACCCCGGGGCGTGAAAAGAACCACGACGTACCTCACGCCACCGGGGGCTGTCGCCTGCTGAGTCCGGGCGCCGCGACTACGCGGACCTCAATATCGCGTGAGAGCGGCCGAGCGACAAAATGGCAGACCTCGCGGGCTAGCAAACGGACGACCACCCGTGGAGTTTGGGAACGGCGGTTTGCAGGCTCGTGCAGAGTCCTCGGAGGTGGCACGCGGCACGGCCACATATGTCTACGAGAGGTAGAGCGACGACCACCTGCCACGGTGGCCCGCTCCAGCGGAACCTATGGCAAAACGACCAAACAAAAAGCCGAGAGGCATCACAAATAAGCAGGCGAGCTTCCTCGCCGCGCTCCAGCTCGCAGTGGGCGAGAAGTTCACGGGCCGCGGGATGACGATGGTGCAGGCGGACGCCGAAATCAAGCGACTGGTTCCACTACGCAAGGCGCGGCGCCGACAGAAATCAACGCCGGAGATCGAGACCAACCGACAGGAGATCCACGCATGAGCACTGAGCTTGTAACCCAGGTGCAGCAGGAGGTCGCGGAGTCGAAGGAAGCACTCGCGGTCGAGTACCAGATCGTGAGAGCGCTCGCAGATGGCCGTGAGGCTCTCTGGCGTCTCGCCGAGGCGCTGTACGCGTTCGATGAGATCCGCGGTTGGCTGAGGCTCGGCTACGACACGCTCGGGGAATGGCTCGCCGACGCGGACGTGACGATGAGCCGGAACTACTACAACCGGCTGGTGCGAGTGTGGCGCGATCTCGTGATCGAGCGCCAGGTTGACCCTGAGCTGTTGCGCCCGATCCACCTGTCGAAGGTGATTGTCGTGCAGGCCCAGATCGCGGCGGGCAGAGTCCGCGTCGACAAGGCGCTCGGCGACGCCCAAGCGCTCGGAGAAGCCGACCTGCGCGAGAAGTACTGCGGGGCCGTGTCCAACGCCGTCCCGGAGGATTCGGACATTCAGAACACAGGGACCGGGGACGGGGCGGTGTCCAACGCGGGGACGGAGGACGATCCGGCGTCGGACGCTGGCGACCCGGACACAACTCCATCAACCGATATTGGCCACGGGCAGGGCGACCCCGCCGAGCCGACCATCGAGGAGCTTGCGCTGGTCGACGCGGAGCCGACGCCGTGGCGCGCGGCGCTCGAGGCCGCGCTCGAGGCCGCGATTCAGACCGGCGAGGCGAACCCCCGCCTCGGGCGCCCCGGCGACGTGCCCAACGGGCACGAAATGCTGGGCGAGTTCTTGGCGTGGGGGCTCCTGCACGGCGTCTACCACGACCCGGACATCGCGCACGCGGAAAGCGTCATGGAGCGGGAGTCGCAGGCGGCGTGAGCGTTGCCGAATCGGCCGTCCTGGAGCGGGAGGCAGGCATATAACAGTAATGAGGCGACATCGCTGGGGGCGAGTCGTCAGGGTTACCGATACGGCAACCATAGAGAAAGAGAGATAACGCATGCTCATCACGTCAGATTTGGTGCAAGAGGTACCAACGAACGCGCTTAGCGGACTCGTCGCCGGCTTGGAAGCACTCGGTTCGCTGATCGGCGGCGTGGACGACTGCGAGCTTGCGGTCATCCGGGTCGAGTCCGGCGTTCACGCCAGCATTCACGTCCTGGACGCGGAGCTTCGGCGGCGCGGAACGGCCGCCTGGACGAGCCCCGCTTGACGCGCGGAAGCTCGAGACGAAAGGAGACGCAATGCAAGGCGTGGACGCTCTCGGGCGGCCGTTGACGGCCGCCAATCGTCGTGGCGTGCGCAAGGGCCAGCGTCCGCCCAACTTTGGCCGCACGTTCAGGGCAGAGGTCCTCAGCACAGATGAGATGCACCGGTTGCTCGACGCCGCCCTGCACCCAAGCAACGCCGGGGGCAACTACGTGCCGCCCTCGGCGACCCGTAACCACGCGATCCTGACGGTGCTGTGGCGTGCAGGGCTTCGGTCGGGCGAGATGCGGGCTCTCTTCCCGCGGGACGTGAACCTCCCGGCGAGAACGATCACGGTGAACAAGAGCAAGACGGCGGCCGGTTTGCGCATGGTGGGGATTGACGAGGTGGCCGCAGAGTCGCTCGAGCGGTGGCTGTCCGTCCGCGCGGGTCTCGGGGTCGGCAACAGCTCGCCGGTGTTCTGCACGGTCATGCACGGAGAGCCGGGGCGCCCGCTGGGACCGGGGTTTCTTCCCGATGCGATCAAGAGTATGGCGAGGCAGGCGGGCATTGAGAAGAGAGTTCACGCCCACGGCTTGAGACACACGTATGCAAGCGAGGTCATCCGCGAAGGCCACGCGCTGCCCGTCGTCTCCCGAATGCTGGGTCACGCCGGCACCGCGAACACCCACACCTACATCGACCACACGTTCTCGGCCGGTGAGGCCGTCGATGCGATGAAGCGTAGGGGAGCAACGCCGTCAGAGCCACAGAGCGGCGCCGATCTGACCGCGGCGCTGGCCGAGCTGACGGGACGGCTTGAGGCTCTTGCGGTCGGACAGGCTGAGGTGACCGCTCGGCTTGCCGCGCTGGCGGAGCGGGAGGCCGAGGAGGCGTGAGCCTTGCCGATTCGAATCCGTGTGTGTGCGTGTGCGTGCGCTATACTCTGACATATGGCACCCGGTACAACACTCCCAGCGAAGCGCGACGCGCCGAAGTACCTGCTGCGCATCCCGCCCGAGCTGAACAAGCGACTGCGGCGACTCGCCGACCAGCAGGGAGAGTCGCTCAATTCGCTGATCCTGATGTTGCTCGCCAGTAGTGTCGGGTTCAACTTCGACCAGGGCGACGACGAGCCAGTGAAGCACCACAGAGGCGAGGTCTCCTTCCCCGACTGCGAAGTCCCGACGACCCTGACGCTCCGCGATAGCGACGGCCCGACGATCCCCGGCGGGCCGAGAAAGGAGCAGCGATGAGCCACACGAATCGACGCGGCCACACAGCTGTTCGATGTCCCCGACTACGAGGGCGTCGTTCAGGTCGAGTTGCGTCTTGGCCGCGGCATACAGAAGCGCACCCGAGTCACTCTCACTATCCAATCCTGTGCCAGCCTGATCGCCGAGAACACGGTCGCCTTCCACGAGGTTGACGGCGACGGCAACACGCAGCCGAACGAGACGACCTGGCTGCGGCTCGCCCAGGCGGGCGACTCAAGTCTCGGCTCCGACACGAAGCCCCGGGACGCAGTGATACACATGCTTGGCGAGATGGGGGTTGACGGGCTGGCCCAAGCGTGGGCGGCGGCGATCAAGCGGGACCTCGAGCGACTCGACGGGGCGGCCGTCGGTGCGGGACACTTCGACAAGCCAGGACGATGAATAAACAATTGCGCTATCACCTCACGACGTTCGGCTGCCAGATGAATGAGCACGACTCGGAGCGGATGAAGGGGATGCTGGAGTCACTCGGGTATACGGAGGCGCCCGAGCGGGCCGAGGCCGATCTGATCCTGTTCAACACCTGCTCGATCCGCGAGACGGCCGACAGCCGCTTCGTCGCGCACCTGGGAGAGGCCAAGCGCCTCAAGCGCGAAGCGCCTGAGCGGATTGTCGGCGTCGGCGGCTGCTGGGCGCAGTCGGTCAAGGAGGAGGTGTTCGAGCGCTTCCCGTTCGTGGACGTAGCCTTCGGCCCCGGGCAGGTACACAAGCTCGCCGAGTTCCTCACGAGCGACTCGTTGACCGCCCAGGGCTACTTTGAGTTCGAGGGCTTCACCGGCCACCTGCCCGCGCGGCGCTCGCGCCAGTTCCAGGGCTGGCTGCAGATCTCCGTCGGTTGCAATTGCGCGTGCTCGTACTGCATCGTTCCCTCCACGCGCGGACGCGAGGTCTCACGGCCCCAGGAGGAGCTCGTCGCCGAGGTCCGCGCGATGGCCGCCGACGGCGTGCGCGAGGTCACGCTGCTCGGGCAGAACGTGAACTCATACGGGCGCGACCTGAAATCAAATGGGCACCCGTCGGCGACGTTCGCCGAGCTGCTCGCCGCCGTCGACGGGATCGACGGGATCGAGCGCATCCGCTACACGAGCCCGCACCCGAAGGATATGCGCGAGGACGTCGTCCGCGCCCACGCCGAGCTCGCCAGCGTCTGCGAGCACATCCACCTGCCGCTCCAGTCGGGTTCCTCGCGGATTCTCAAGGCGATGCGCCGCACCTACAGTCGCGAGCGCTATCTCGATCGCGTCGCGCTGATCCGCGAGCACGTCCCCGACGCGTCGCTCACGACCGACATCATCGTCGGCTTCCCGGGGGAGACCGAGGCCGACTTCGCCGAGACGCTCGAAGTCGCCGAGCAGGTCGGCTACGACAGCGCTTTCACGTTCATCTTCTCGCCGCGGCGCGGAACCACCGCTGCCGAGCTCACGGAGGGTCTCGTCCCGCATCCGGTCAAGGTTGAGCGTATGGAGCGCCTGCTCGAGATCGTCCAGCGCCGCGCACGCGAGCGCGCCCAGCGGTTCGTCGGGCGCACCGTCGATGTCCTCGTCGAAGGACCGTCCCGCACCGACCCCGAGCGCCTACGCGGTCGCACCCGCCACAACAAGGCCGTCAACTTCACTGGCCTCGCCGCGCCCGGCGAGCTGACCGACGTACAGATCGCCGCCGCCACCAGCCAGACGCTCTCAGGCGAAGAGCATCTGCTGGCACGGGCGGTGGGCTGAGGAGCTTCCGCGCCGCGGCTCGCGTAAGGGCCGGCATAGAGGTTTGTAGGAAGGGCGTAAGTACGGGCGCTCCGTACCGCAATCCGATGCGCTCAGCGCTTCTCGCGCTGCCTCCCGGCGACCTTGTGCGCGATGTCGTCTGAGCCCAGCAGGCGCGCGCCCTGTGCCGCCAGCTCCGGCGCCAGCGAGGCGAAGACTGTGCCCGCGCGCAGTGCGAGCGGGGCGACATCAATCTCGGCGCGGTTGCGCTCGATCGCCCGGACCACCGCGTGGGCGACGTCCTCAGGGGCACGTGTGCCAACTCCCGGCGGCAGCTTGACCCCGGCATCGGCAAACATACCGGCGTTGCGGATGAAGCCGGGGAACACGGTGGAGACGCCGACGCCGCTTGCGTGCAGATCCGCGCGCAGACCCGAGGCGAAGCCACGCATTCCGAACTTCGAAGCGCAGTACAGCGAGGCGCCAGGCGTGGCGGCCTTTCCCTGCAGAGATGACACGAACAGCAGGTGCCCGCGTCCGCGCGCAACCATCGCTCCAAGCAGCGCGTGTGCCAGCACAATCGGAGCGCGCAGGTTCACGTTGAGCGCGCGGTCGATCTCGTCCATCGTGAACGACTCCAGCCGCCCGGAGCCGGGCAGTGCGGCGTTCGCGACGAGGATGTCCACCTCGCCGGCCTCCGCCACGAGACGCTCGACCTCGGCGGAGTCGCTCAGATCGACCGCCAGCGCGCGGGCGTCGAGCTCAGCGGCGAGCGGCTCGAGCACGTCGGTGCGCCGGCCGGTGAGGATCAGCTTCGCGCCACGCCCGTGCAGCTCGCGGGCGATCGCATGACCGATACCGCCGGTGGCGCCGGTGAGCAGGACGGTGGAGCCAGAGATCTTCATTAGGTGCGAGCCTACGACGATGCAGATCATCGCGCTGTTCGGCCCGACCGGTGTGGGCAAGACGAGCATCGCGGTCGTGCTGGCCGAGCAACTGATCGCCGGGGGCGAGCAGAGCCCGGTGGCGGTGTCGGCCGACGCGCTACAGGTCTACGAAGGACTGGAGACCCTCACCGGAGTGGCTTCGCCGGTGGAGCGCGCCACGCTGGAGCACCGCCTGGTGTCGTTCCTGCCGCTCGACGCGACGTTCAGCGTGGGGCAATACGCGAAGCTGGCGCACGCCGAGATCGACGGAGTCCTTGCCGCGGGGCGGCGTCCACTCGTCGTCGGCGGCACCGGCCTATATCTGCGCGCGGCCCTGACCGAGCTTGCGCTGCGCCCGCCCCCGCCCGCGGGGGTGCGTGAACGCTGGACAGCCGAGCTCGAGCTGCAGGGCGCGCCGGCCCTGCACGCGCTGCTCGCCCGCCGCGCGGCCTGGTCGGCAGAGGGGATCGACCCGCATGACGGTCGTCGCGTGGTCCGCGCGCTCGAGCTGCTCAACGCGGGGGAGCTTGAGCCCCCGGAGGGACCGTCGCAGCTATGGAGCGCCGAGCTACGCCGCCCGACGTTGCTGGCGGGCTTGACGATGGAGCGCGAGGCGCTGTACGCGCGGATCGACGCGCGCGTCGAGCAGATGCTCGGCGCCGGGGCGCGCGAGGAGGTGCGCCGCGCGCACGCGGCCGGAGCCTCGCAGACGGCGCGCAAGGCACTCGGCTTCGGGGAGCTGCTGACGGGCGATGTGGAGGCGATGAAGCGCCACACGCGCAACTACGCGCGTCGCCAGCTGACATGGATGCGCAAGCTCGCGGGGGTTCAGGCGATCGACGTCACCGGCCGCGACCCCGGCGATGTGGCGCGCGAGATCCTAGACTCCGCCGCCTGATGAAATTCGAGAAGTGGCAGGCGCTGGGAAACGACTATCTGATCGTCGAGGCCGACGAACTGCCGTTCGTGCTTACACCCGCGCGCGTACGCAAGTTGTGTGAGGGGCACTTCGGGGTGTTCGCCGACGGCATCCTCTTGCTCTCCCGCCCGCGGGACCCGATACACGTCGCGGACTTGCGGATCTACAACCCCGACGGCTCCGAGGCCGAGCTGTCGGGCAATGGCGCGCGCGAGGCGATCCTTTACCTGCGCCGGCGCGGCTGGACCGAGCGGGACGAGTTCTCGCTCAGCACCGCCGCGGGCACGATCCGTCCGCGGATCACCGGGCCGGACACCTGCCGCGTGGACATGGGCCGCGCGAGCCTCACCTCCAAGGACTTCCCCGGCGGACCATCCGACGGTCGCGGGGAGCTGTCGGTCGAGAACCCCGATGCCCACAAGCTGCGCTTCCAGCACGTCTCGATCGGTAACCCACAATGCGCGATCCACGTGGACTCCGAGGCCGAGCTGGCGCGGCTCGACCTGGGAATGATCGGTCCGTACATCGAAGCCGACGCTCACTTCCCGAACCGCACGAACGTGTCGTGGTACACGGAGATCGACGGGTTGGACTCGACGCTTGACGATGCTCGAATAAGAGCGCGAATCTTCGAGCGTGGGGTGGGGGAGACGCTGTCTTCGGGCACGGGGGCGACGGGTGCGGCGGTGGCCCATCTGCTCCACGCCCGCGGTGGAACTGCCGCCGCCGGCCGAGTCGCGGTCGTGCTGGACGGTGGCGAGCTGGAGGTCGAGGTGGGGGAGGATCTGCGCGTGAATCTGACAGGCTGGGCGAGACCCGTGTTCGCCGGCCGCCTGAATGGCGACTTCGTGAAGGAGCTGCAGCAGATCGCATGAGCCACGTTCGACGCAGGCGACCGACCCACACCGAAGAAGGAGCTGCATGAGACCGAGTAAGCGCCTGGAGCGCATCCCGCCGTACGCGTTCGCCGAGCTGGAGCGGAAGATCTCCGCCAAGCGCACCGCGGGGGTGGACGTGATCAGCCTGGGAATCGGCGACCCCGACCGCCCGACCTCGCCGCTGATCGTCGAGGCCATGCAAGAGGCCGTGAGCGAGGCCGAGACCCATCGGTACCCGACCAACCGCGGGCGCGCGGACTTCCGCGAAGCGGTGAGCGACTTCTACGAGCGGCGCTTCGACGTCGAGCTCGCCCCCGAGCGGGAGATCATCCCGGCGATCGGCGCGAAGGAGGCGATCTTCAACCTCAACCTCGCGTTCCTCGACCCCGGCGACTACGCACTCGCCGCCGACCCTGGCTATCCCGTCTACACCGCCGGCCCGTGGCTCGCCGGTGCCGAGCCGGTGCTGATGGCGCTGGAGCCGAAACTGGGCTTCGTCCCCGACCTCGACGCGATCGAGGAGGAGACGGCGAAGCGGGCGAAGCTGATGTTCCTGAACTACCCGAACAACCCGACCGGCGCGGTCGTGCCGGCGGGGTTCTTCGAGCGGGTTGTCGAGTTCGCGCGCGAGCACGAGATCCTCGTCGTCCACGACAACGCCTATTCGGAGATCGTCTTCGACGGCTATCGCGCGCCCTCGTTCCTGGCGACCCCAGGGGCGAAGGAGGTCGGGATCGAGGTCTTCTCGCTGTCGAAGGGCTACAACATGACCGGCTGGCGCTGTGCGGTCGTGGTTGGCAACGCGGAGGCGATCGAGACCTACTGGCGGCTGAAGACGAACATCGACTCGGGCCTGTTCGAGGCGGTGCAGCTGGCCGGTGTCGCGGCCCTCTCGCCCGACGCGGACGCGGAGGTGGCCTCGATGAACGAACTCTACCGCCGCCGCCGCGACCTCGTCTGTGACGCGCTGAAGGGCATCGGCGTGGACGTGCGCCCGCCGCACAGCACGATCTACGTGTGGGCGCCTGTCCCTGACGGCTACGCAAGCTCGGAGGCGTACTGCGAGCACGTGCTCGAGCAGGCCGCGGTCGTGCTCTCGCCCGGCGCGATCTATGGCCCGGCCGGGGAGGGTTGGTTCCGGATCTCGCTGACGACGCCCGACGATCGTTTGCTGGAGGCGGTCGAGCGGTTGGGAGCGCTGGGGTCCTAGACTGGGAGGGAAATGGAGCAACCCACACAACGCGCTGTACAACGCGCGTTCTGCATCGCGGCGCTCGCCGAGGACGACGACCTGGATGAGCTCGGCGAGCTACTGCGGACCGCCGGGGTGGCGGTCGTGGGGACGATGGTGCAACGCCGTGAACAGCCACACCCGAACACCTACCTCGGCCCCGGCAAGGTGGCGGAGGCGAAGGAGGCCGCGAAGGAGGCCGACGCGAACCTGATCGCCTGCGACGACGAGCTCACCCCGCGCCAGGAGCGCAACCTGGAGGAGGCGCTTGGCATGCCGGTCGTCGATCGCACGACGGTGATCCTCGACATCTTCGCCGCGCACGCGGGCAGCGCGGAGGGCAAGCTACAGGTCGAGCTCGCCCAGCTCGAGTACAACCTCGCGCGGATGCGGGGGCTGTGGACGCACCTCGAGCGCCTGGGCGGCGGGATCGGCACGCGGGGACCGGGGGAGAGCCAGATCGAGACGGATCGAAGGCTGGCGCGCGACCGGATCGCGGCGCTGCGGCGCAGGCTCGAGCACGTGAAGGGCACGCGCGCGGTGATGCGCGCCGAGCGCGAGCGCGCGGCGCTGCCGACGGTCGCGCTCGTCGGCTACACGAACGCCGGCAAGTCGACGCTCCTAAACGCGCTCACCGGCGCGGAGGTGGGAGTGCGCGACCGTCTGTTCCACACGCTCGACCCGACCACGCGTACGGTCGGGGGCACCGCCGCGATGAACGGCAACGGGAACGGTCGTCAGCCCCTCCAGGCGGGGAGGAAGTACCTCGTGAGCGACACGGTCGGCTTCATCAGCAAGCTTCCCCACCAGCTGGTCGACGCCTTCGGAGCGACGCTCGAGGAGACCCGCCGCGCCGACCTGCTGGCCCACGTGCTCGACGCCTCCGCGCCCGGCCGGCAAGCCGGCCGGCAAGCCGAGGGGATGCAGCGCGCGGTCGAGCAGACGCTCGAGGAGATCGGCGCCGGCGAGCGCCCGCGGCTGCTCGTGCTGAACAAGATCGACCTGCTCGACGAGCAGGCGCGCGACGACCTGCGCCTGCGCTACCCCGACGCGATGCTCGTCAGCGGTGTCACGGGCGAGGGCCTGGAGGCACTCGGCGCACGCTTCGAAGCGGAGCTGGCGCACATGCTCTGCCCGGTCGAGCTGCTCGTTCCCTACGCCGACGGTGGCAGCCTCGCCGAGCTCCACGAGCTGGCGGGAGATCTAACTCGCAAGGACACTCCCGAGGGGGTCCGCGTCAAGGCGCTGGTGCCGAAAAGGACGGCCGAGCGCTTCGCCCGCTTCGCGGTCGCGTCTTAGCGATCGTCCCCGTCGCCCGACAGAACCCCACGTTGCTGGCGGGAAAGCAGCTTGTCGAGGTTCATCTGAGCGATCTCGTCGAGGTCGAGCCCCAGCTCGCTCGCAAGTTGGGCGACGTACCAGAGGACGTCCCCGAGCTCCTTCGCCATCGCGGCGCGGCGCTCCTCGGTGATCTGGCCGCCATCGTCACGGATCGCCTTCTTGGCGTGCTCGGCGACCTCACCGGCCTCGCCTGCCAATCCCAGCGCTGGATAGGCGAGCCACGCCTCGCGCGGATACTCGGCGGTGCGGCGCGAGAGGCGCTGGTACTCGGTGAACTCCACGGTCGAACCTTAAACGACTCGACCCGCCGGAGCGGGTCGGGTACGGGTGTAGGAGGAGCTACCTCCAAACGGCTGACAACCACCACCGAAGATAGCAGAGCTGCCAGGGGAGCGCCGCACCTGCTGGCCCGGTCGTAACGGCTAGGCGGGCGCTACCCACGAGCGCATGACATTGCACTCTGTCCGACCGGGCTCAGCAAGTTTATTGGCGGTAGGCGGGAGAATCGAACTCCATTCGAGGTGCTACCCCGAACTCACGGTTGTCAGCCGCTTGCGTCGCCTCGACGCTTCACCCACCGTACAAAAATCGTACTCACGAGTTGGGACGGTTTACGAAATCAGAGCCCTGCGGCGCGCCGCGCGCTGAGGTGTGCCGCGCGCTCGAAGGCGTCGTCGAGCGGCGCCAGCTCGGAGAGGTCGAGGCGCAGAGCCGTCGCGATCAGCCAGTCGGCGAACCAAACGTTCTTGGGCAGGAGGGGTCCGTGCAGGTAGGTCCCAATCGTGTTGCCGGCGCGCGCGCCCTCGAAGCCGCTGCGTCCGTCGTTGCCATGGCCCTCGAGCACGCGGCCGAGCGCGGGCTGACTCTTACCAAGGTACGTTCGCCCGCCGTGGTTCTCGAAACCGGCCAGCACACTCTTGCCGCCATCGTCCAGCGAGACCTCGATTGCGACGTTGCCGATCAGGCGCGGGCCGTCCTCGCGAACGGTGCGCACGTCGAGCAGGTCAACGCCCGGGATCTGGTCTTGGCCGAGGACATACGAATGCCCAAGCAGCTGATAGCCGCCGCACACGCCGAGGATCACCGCGTCACGAGCGGCGGCGGCGTGGAGCGCGTCGCGCTTGGTCGCGATCAGGTCCTCCGCACAGAGGCGCTGGTCGCGGTCCTGGCCGCCGCCGAGGTAGTAGAGGTCGTGGGCATCCGCGTCGAGCGGCTCGCCGAGACCGCTGGAGGAGAGCTCGAAGCCGATCCCGCGCCACGCGCAGCGGTGCTCGAGCACGAGCAGGTTGCCGCGATCGGCGTAGATGTTCATCAAGTCCGGGTAGAGCGCACAGACGCGCAGGACGCGGCTTGTTGATGGGACGGGGGAGGTGAGAGGGGGAAAAGCGGATTCAGACACGCAGCATCACGACCGTGCTGCCGACGTGCTCATCGGTGGGCTCGATCACGAGCGCGGGCTCACGATGAAATCCGGCTTTTGAGCCCTCACGCTCGAACCCTCGGGCGCTGAGGCGGGCGAGTTCGACGATGTTGCGTTCAACGGCCGGCCTAACGGCGGAGCCTTCGTCACTTGGATTGCGGACATCGGAAGAGACGATCCGCCGCGAGCGCTCGATCACGATCCGCTCGGGAAGCACCTGCACCCTGGTGGCCTGGCTGGTGTAGAGCGTCTCACCGACCTGCGAGGTCTCAGGCGTTGGACCGGGCGAGCCGTCGGCCACGTCGAATGGCTCTAGTTCTGTGACGATTGCGCACGCGAGCAGCCCGCCGGGGCGCAGGTGGGCGAAGGCACAGCGCAGCAACGCGACTCGCTCAGCCGAGCCACTGAGCAACTGGATCGTCTGCATCGGCACGAGACACAGCGCAAAGTCGTGCCGACCTAGCTCAAATGACCGTGCGTCCGCGCATACGGTCTCCACTAGCTCCCCGCCGGCCCGACCTTGCAAGGCCCCCAGTAGGTCGGAATCGAGGTCAAGCGCGGTGACAGTATGGCCCGCCTGGGCGATATCTAGCGCCACCCGGCCGGTCCCGGCACCGATATCGAGGATCGGATCGCCGTGTCTCCCGGCAAGCTCCCGCCACAGTGGCAGATCGGCCCGGTAGGAGCCGCACTCCAAGTCGTGCCAGATCACATCGCCCGAGGTCACGACCATGCGCTGCTCGCCTCCCCGCGCGCGACGAGCAGCTCGCGCAGCGCGAGCATCGCCGTGTAGGTCGGCAGCGCGTACAGCGGCGTCTGCGGATCTGAACCGTCCGCGGCTGCCTCGCGCAGCGCGCTGGAGAGGTCGGCCTGGACGTGGATGCGCGATGGGTCGATCCCCGCGTACTTCAGGCGCAGCGCGAGCTCGGGGGCGCGCGAGCCGCTGCAGGTGGCCCGGCGCACGCGCCCGGCGAGCAGCTCGAAGTCGGCGTCCCAGATCCAGGAGACGTCGCGGCCGTCGGCGATCCTGTCGTTGAGGACACCGAGCAGATCGTGCTCGCCCGGCTCCAGGGCGAGCGTGCGCAGCACCTCGTTGGCGCCCGCGGGGTTCTTCACGAGCAGGATCCGCATCTCGCGGGGGTGGGTGGGCCCTCCGATCATCACGGTCTCGGCGCGACCGAACGCGGCCCTCGTCGCCTCCAGCCCGGCGACGATCTCGGGCAGGCCCACCTCGAGCGCCGTGGCGAGTGCGGCGGCGGCGAGCGCGTTGTAGACGTTGTAGAGGCCCGGCAGCGACAGTGCGACCTCGGCGACGCCGGCTGGAGTCTGGAGGGTGAAGCGGGCCGAGTCCACGCCCTGGAGGGCAACGCTCCTGGCGATGACCGTCGGCGCGGGACGGGTCTGGCCGCAGCTCGGGCAGTGGTAGTGGCCGAGGTGGCCGAGGTAGACGGCATCGAACACGTAGGGCGAACCACAGCGGCGGCAGTGCTTCGCGTCGGCGGCGTGCGCCATGCCTGCCAGTGCGAGCGTGTCGTCCTCGACGCCGAAGTACACGACCGGCGCCTCGCGCTCGCGGCCGAGGTCGGCGATCGCCGGGTCGTCGGCGTTGAGCACGAGCGTCGCCTCACTGGCAGGTCCGCTGCGTACGGCTGCGGCCCAGCGGTCGGCGATCGTCTCCAGCTCGCCGTAGCGGTCGAGCTGGTCGCGGAACAGGTTCCCGAGCAGGATCGCGCGCGGATGCAGCTCGGCCGCGAGCGAGTCGAGCCACAGCTCGTCCACCTCGAACAGGCCGAGCTCGCCCGCTATCCGCCCGCCCGGGCGAGCGGCGGCGAGCAGCGTCGAGGCGACACCCCCTGCCATGTTCGCCCCCGATTGGTTGTTGACGAGCGAGCGGCCCGCGTGCCGCAGGATTCCGGCGAGCAGCGCGCTGGTCGTGGTCTTCCCGTTCGTCGCCGAGACGAGCACACTGCCCTGCGGCAGGCGTGATGAGAGCGCGCCGACCGCGCCCGGATCGAGGCGCATCAGCACCTTCCCCGGCGCGCTCGACGCGCCGCCGCCGCGTAGGCGCGAGACCGCGCCGACGGCCCGCGCGAGAGCGAGCTTCGGTGCGAGCGGGCCCACTATCAGCCGCCTTTCGGAGGCTTGCTCGACCCGGCGACGGGCGCGGGCGCGGCCTCGTCGGCGGGAGTCGCCGGGGTGGAGGGAATCGCGAGAGTGGGGGGCGAGGAGAACGCCGAGCTCGCCGCGGGGGGGTCCGCAGGTACGAGCACAGAGACCGCGCCGCCGACCGCGCTCACGCGCACGGGCAGCTCGCCGATCGGATCGCCGTCGGCATACATCGTGAAGGGCCGGTCCGCGGAGATCTCGACCGCGGCGGCACGGAACACGTGCACGGACGGCAGCTCGACGTGGGCGCCTTTGAAGACCTTCGGCAGGAGCTTCGTCAGGAACTCACGCTTGCTGACGGTCTCCAGCACGACGACCTCGAGCAGGCCGTCGTCGAGCATCGCGTCCGGCGCGGCGCGCATCCCGCCGCCGTAGGCCTTCGAGTTGGCGGCGCCGACCGTGTAGGCCATGAAGGTCAGGCGTTCGCCGGGCGGGTCGAGCTCGATCTCGAAGCGCGCCGGACGCCAGGACGCGAGCGCGCGCAGCGCGCCATAGGCGTAGACGAGCCCGCCGAGCCAGGCGGGCGCTTCATTGGCGATGCGGTTGGCTTCGCTGTCAAAGCCGGCGGAGGCGATCCCGACGAACGCCTGTCCTCCCACCTCGCCCAGGTCGATCGCACGCGGGACACCGTCGGCGACCACCACGCACGCCGCGACCGGATCCTTGGGGATGCCGAGCACGCGCGCGAGGTCGTTGCCGCGTCCGCCGGGGAGCACGCCGAGCACGGCCCCGGGAAAACGGCGCAGCACGTCGGCGACGACGCCGATCAGGCCATCGCCGCTGAGCACCACGACCGTCTCACCGGCGCGCGCGCCCTGCTCGGCCAGCTCGCGGGCGTGGTCGAGGTCGCGCGTGTCGACGCGCCGCACCTCCAGTCCCCGCTCGCGCAGCGCCCGCTCGACATCGGGCGCGACGCGCCCGGCTTTGCCGCCCCCGGCCGAGGGGTTGACGATCAGGCAGACGGGAGCGGGCACCGAGCCATCGTATTGCGGGCCGAGTCTCCCGGGGGCTTGGGATCGATGACCCCTGCCGGGCGGGGAGCCGAGCGTGTGAGGCGCTTAGGGCCTATCTCGATAGGGGCGTGCGGTTGGGGTGCTCGGGGGTCGAGCGGGGGTAGGACGCAAGGGCGAAGGCATGGTGGGCCATGTCGAGCCCGAGGACGACGCCCCGCGAAGGGCCCCGGCCGGCACAGACGT
>DATCFG010000038.1:0-14233 GCA_036509655.1 Solirubrobacteraceae bacterium
TGACCGCCGAAGGGCTCAGCGCGAGCACGATTCACAACACGCTCGACCCGCTGAGGGTGATCTATCGTCGCGCGATCCAGCGCGAAGAAGGTGTGACCGTCGACCCGACCGAGCGGCTGGAGCTGCGTCGCCCGGATGGTAGGCGTGACCGGATTGCCACGCCGGACGAAGCAGCAGCGCTGATCGCCGCCCTACCCGACAGTGAGCGTGCCCTGTGGGCGTGCGCGTTCTATGCCGGGCTGCGGCGTGGGGAACTACAGGCGCTCCGCTGGGGGGACGTGGACCTCGCCGGCCGTGTGATCCGTGTAGAGCGCGGCTGGGATGCCATCGAGGGCGCGCAGGACGCCAAGAGCGCCGCAGGGAAACGCAGGGTGCCAATCCTCGACCCGCTGATGGGGGAGATGGTCACGCACAAGGCTCGCAGCTGCCGGGAGGGCGAAGCGCTCGTGTTCGGCCCCACTGGGGTGCGGCCGTTCTCGCCGGAAACGGTCCGCAGGCAGTCGTTGACAGCGTGGGGCTGGAAGGAGGTTCCCAACCCGGAGGCCGATCGCCCCAAGATGGTCTGGATCAAGGCCCGCGACGATGCTGCACGGCCAATCACGTTCCATGAGGCGCGCCACACCTGCGCGAGCATCTTGATCGCCGCCGGGGTCAACGCGAAGGCCCTCTCGGTCATCATGGGGCACTCAACGATCGCGATGACGTTCGATACGTACGGGCACTTGATGCCCGGCGGCCTCGATGAGGCGGCGGCCGTCACCAACGCCTACCTGGCGCAGGTGGGGGAGCGTCCGGCGTTGAGGCTGGTGGGGTAGGTGCGCGCCAGTTTTGCGCCAGTCGCGCTCTGATTGGAGCGGATTCCACCGGACTCAGCCGGACTGGGGGACGGGGGGTTTCGCCTGTACTGGAGCCATATTTGGCTCTACAGCGGGGATCGCGGTATAGGCTCATCCACGGTTCGAGTCCCTGTCCCGGAGCTACGATTGACCCTGTAGATGCGGGGCCTTTCGCGTTTTCAGAGGGCGCGCGCACCATTCCTTGCGCCATCGGTACAAGAAGCGTAGGTAGTGTGAGCGGGTGCCCCCGTCCCATGACCGCGTCGTTGCGCTGAGCGGCGGCTACTACTTCGGGCAGCTTGAGCGACTGGTCCGCGACCTCCAGCCACTCTTCGCCGTCGAGGGGGAGGACGAGGTCCGCATCGACCTCACGAGGCTCGTTTTCATCGGGCCTACTGCGATGGCGCTCCTGCTTGCCGCCGTCAACCGGGTTGGCCTGTCGTGTCCGGTCGTGATCGATGCTCCCCACAACCCACTTACCGCGCGGTACTTCTGGCGCTCGGACTTCGTCAAGCACTTCGTCGAAACCGACGAAGAGGAGTCATTTGATCGAAAGAGCCCGAAGGGCTTTCGCCCGTGCGCGCACTTCACGACTGACGCCGAATGCACGTCGGTCGCGCGCGATATGAGCAATGCACTGCTCGAGCGTGTTCCCAAGTCGGACAGCATCGCGAGGGCAGGAATCACACGGCCCTCTTCGAGTTGACCGAGAACGTCATCTTCCACGCCGACACGTCGTTGGGCGGCTACGCCGCGGCGGCCTACTCGAAGAAGAAACGGATCATCGAGGTCGGGATCGTCGATCTCGGCATCGGACTTCGGGCGAGCCTCGGCAAGAACCCCGACCTGCCCAAGCCGTCCGATGACGTCGAGGCCGTCAAGAAAGCGATGACACCGACGATCACCTCCACGCCCGAGCGCAACTCTGGCTTCGGGCTCGCGTTCACGCAAGGGCTACTGCTTGCGAATGGGGGGTCGATGCGGGTTCGGTCGGGCCACGGCGCTGCAACGATCGGGCCAGATGTCGAGTATCACTTTCGTGACGAGCACCTGCCCGGTACACTCGTGCTCCTGCGTGCCCATGCCGATAAGCCACTTGACGCTGGGTCTGCCTGGGATGATCTGATGAACGGAATACAACGTGTCTTGCGTAGCCACACCACCGATGGTTCTACAACTCGCTGACGAAGTCGGCCCTGTTCTCGCCGGTCGGCTTGACGCTGCTCGCTTGCGTGAGCGCGTTGTCGCTGCGGCAGCGCAAGGCGAGGCCGTAGTCGACCTTGGCGGCGTCGAGGCGATCTCGCCGTCGTTCGCGGATGAGTTCTTCGCCAAGCTTCCGTCCGAGTTGCTCGAGAGCACCTCCCTTCGCTTCGAGCACCTCACGCCCGAGCTTGAAGCGATCGTGAGTGCCGTCACCGCTGCACGCGTGCACCGCGACGCATCCTGAGTAGCCGCGCCGCCCGGGGGACTATTCCTCGCCGATTGACTTCCCCCCCAAACTACGCCGCGGCCTGCGAGGCCCAGTCGCGGTACAGCTCGAAGTAGCGTCCGCGGGCGGCGAGCAGCTCGTCGTGGGTGCCCTGCTCGACGATCTGGCCGTGCTCGAGCACGACGATCCGGCCGGCCTGGCGGATCGTCGAGAGGCGGTGGGCGATCACGATCGAGGTGCGGCCCGCAAGCAGGCGGCGCAGGCCGGCCTCGATCCGGCCCTCGGTGTGCAGGTCCACGTTGGAGGTCGCCTCGTCCAGAATCAGGATGCGTGGGTCGGCGATCAGGGCGCGGGCGAAGGCGATCAGCTGGCGCTGGCCCGAGGACAGCTGCGCGCCGCGCTCGCCTACCTCGGTGTCGTAACCGTGGGAGAGCTCGGAGATGAACTCCTCGGCGCCGACCGTGGCCGCCGCGGCGCGGATCTGCTCGGCGCCGGCGTCGGGGCGCCCAAATGCGATGTTCTCGCCGACCGTGCCGGAGAACAGGAACGCCTCTTGGGGGACGATCCCCATCTGCGAGCGCAGCGAGTCGCTCGATACCTCGCGCAGGTCGTGCCCGTCGACGAGGATCTGGCCGGAGGTGGGGTCGTAGAAGCGCGCGACGAGCTTGGCGATCGTCGACTTGCCCGCCCCGGTGGCGCCGACGAGTGCGACGGTCTGCCCGGGCGGGATTGTCAGCTCGATGTGCTCGAGGGCCTTCACTTCCTCCTGCTGCTCGTCAGGTTCGCCGGCCTGCTTGGAGCGCTTGCGCGGGTTGTAGGCGAACGAGACATCCTCGAAGTGGACTTCGCCACGAATGCGCTCGAGCTGAATCGCCCCTGCTCGATCAGTCAGGGCCGGCGTGATGTCCAGCAACTGGAAGATCTTCTCCAGCGCGGCCATCCCCGACTGGTATGTGGTGTAGAGCTGGGAAAGCTGCTGGATCGGTTCGAACAGGAACGAGAGGGTCCCGACGAACGCCACCACGGTGCCCGCGGTGACGTGGTCTTCGAGCGCCTGGTAGCCGCCGTACAGAACGATCAGCGCGAGCGCGACCCCGGAGAGCATTTCCACCGTCGGGAAGTACGCGGCGTTGAGTCGTACCGTGACCATGTTCGCGTCGCAGTTGTCCGTGTTCAGCTCCGCGAACCGCGCTTCGTGGTGGGGCTCCTGCCCGAAGCTGCGCACCACGCGGATTCCCGAGAGGGTCTCCTGCAGGTAGGCGGTGATCGCGCCGATCGTCTCCCGCGTGCGCCGGAACGCCCCGGCGGAGACGAGCCGAAACCAGATCGAGGCGGCGGCCACGAACGGGACGACGCAGAACGTCAGCAGCGCCAGCTTGACGTCGAGGAACAGCAGCACCGCGACTGCCCCGACGAGTGTGAGGCCGGCCTGGAACAGCGTCACGACGGAGTCGGTGACGAGGCTTTCCAGCGCCTCGACGTCGTTGGTCATGCGCGAGATCAGCACCCCCGCGGGGCGGCTCTCGTAGAAGCCGATCGGCTGGCTCTGCAGGTGGGTGAAGATGCGGATGCGCAGGTCCGCGAGCGCGCGCTGGCCGACCCAGCCGACGAGGTAGGTCTGCACATAGGTCATCGCCCACACGAGCAGCGCGGAGACCAGGAACGCGACCACGACGAGCACGAGCGTGCCGGTGTTGTGGCGTTTGATGCCTTCGTCGATCGCGACCTTCGCCAGCAGCGGCGGCGCCAGCGAGGCGGCCGTGCCGAGCACGAGCGCCGTCAGCATCGCGCTCACACGCAGGCGGTAGGGGCCCAGCAGGCGCAGCAAGCCGCGCAGGTTGCGCCACCGCGTGCCCCTCGCGGCGCGCTCTCCCGTCCACTGTGCGCCTGGGCCGCCACCGCCCACCATCCGTGCGCCGCCATGCGCGCTCATATCCCGCTGACCTCGCGTTCGCGAGGAAGCTCGCGTGTGAGGAAAACCTGATCCGGAAGACCCTTTTCGACGATCTCGCGATACAACTCCGAGGCCTCGAGCAGTTCCTCGTGGTTGCCGTGCGCGGTGACCCGGCCGTGGTCGAGCACGACGATCTCATCCGCCAGCGCGATCGTGGAGAGGCGATGGGCGACGATGAACGTGGTCCGCCCGGCCATCGCCTCGTCGAGTGCGAGCTTGATCTGACGCTCGGTCGAGGCGTCGACCGAGGAGGTTGCGTCGTCGAGGATCAGCACGCGTGGGTCGGCGAGCAGCGCCCGTGCGATCGCCAGGCGCTGGCGCTGGCCGCCGGACAGGGTCAGGCCTCGCTCGCCGACGCGCGTGTCGTAGCCGTCGGGCAGGCGCTCGATGAACTCGTGGGCCTGCGCGCGGCGGGCGGCCTGTTCGATCGCCTCGCGCGGGATTGGAGGCCCGCCCACCCCGCCCACCCGCGCGTAGGCGATGTTCTCGGCGACCGTCTCCGAGAATAGGAACGGATCGTCGCTGACGATCGCGACGGCCTGGCGCAGTGAGCGCAGGTCCACCTCGCGCACGTCGGCGCCGTCGAGCAGCACGCGCCCGGCGCTCACGTCGTACAGCCGCGAGATCAACGAGACGAGGCTGGTCTTGCCGGAGCCGGTGGCGCCGACGAGCGCGATCGTGCGCCCGGCCGGCACGTCCAGATCGACGTCGCTCAGCACGGCCCGGGCCGGTGGGGTGGGAGAGGCGCCGTTCGCAGCCGCGGCTCCGTTCGCGTTCGCCGTGGCGCCCGGTCGGATCTGTGCGCCGTCGGTCGCGGGGACCGACGCGCTCGTCGCCGTGCTCGACGTACTCGCCGTCGCCGAGTACGCCGCCCCGAACTCATCGGACTCGTCGTAGCGCAGGGTGACGCCCTGCAGTTGCACGTGCCCGTTGCCCGCCGGCAGCGGTGGCGCGCCGGGCGGTGAGGTTAGGCGCGGGGGCCGGTCGAGGACCTGGAACAGACGCGCGCCCGAGGCGGTCGCGCGCTGGGCGAGGTTGAGGATCACGCCGAGCGTGCGCATCGGGGCGATCAGCATGTTCAGGTACAGGTAGAAGGCGGTGTACTGGCCGAGTGTCAGGTGCGCGTGGATCACGGCGTTGCCGCCGATCAGGAGCACCGCGGCGAGGCCGAGCTGGGGCAGGAAGCCGATCATCGGGTTGAACTTCGCTTCCAGTCGGGTCGCGACCATCGCCTGGCTGAATACGCGCCCGACGCTGCCCTGGAAGCGCTGCAGTTGGCGCGGCTCGCGCGCGAAGGCCTTGACGACACGCACCCCGGAGATGTTCTCCTCGGCGTCGGCGGTCAGCTCGGCGATGCGCTGCTGGGTCTGCTGGATCGCCGGGCGCGCGCGGCGGCCGTAGCGGTAGGAGATCAGCACCACGAACGGCACCGGCGCGAGCGAGATCAGGCCGAGGCGAGGTTCGGTGATGATCATCACGGTCCCCGCGAGCACGATTGTCAGGATCGACTGCAGGATGAACACGAGCCCGTAGCCGAGGAAGAAGCGCACGGCCTGTAGATCGACGGTCGCGCGGGACATCAGCTGGCCCGTCTGCTGGCGGTCGAAGAAGCCGAGCTCGAGTTGCTGCAGGTGGCCGTAGAGCAGCTTGCGCAGGTCGTATTCGACGCCGAGCGAGAGCCGCCCGGCGACCATCCGCCGCCAGTACATGAACCCCCAGCGCGCCAGCACGATCAGCGCGATCGCCGCGGCGATCAGCGTCAGTTCGTGGCGCGCGCTTGCCTGCGCCGCGGCCTGATGGCGGGGACCCGTGCCGATGATCTGCACGGCTTTTCCCGTCAGCGCGGGGAGCGCGACGGTCATCACCATCGCGAGGCTCGCCAGCGCCCAGGAGATGATCATGCCGCGCTTGTAGGGGCGCAGAAAGCCAAGCAGTCGGTAAAAGGTGGTCATAGTTGCTTAGTCAACGATTATCGCATGCCGCCGTCGCGGAGGTCACTACGCTGCGGTCATGTCCATGTCTGGGACGCCCCGGCCGAGGTGGGACCCGCGCGGGTTGTGCGTGGGCTGTAGACACAAGCGGGACGTGCCGAACACGCGAGGTTCCACGTTCTTGCTGTGCGAACGCTCGCGCGAAGATCCAGCCTATCCGCGCTATCCCCGGCTGCCGGTGCTCGACTGTCGTGGGTATGAGCCGGAGGTGGTAGAGGATTTTTAATAGGGCCGGCCCAGCCGGCCGCTGTGAAGTTGTGGGTTGATCCACCCGCGTCGCTATGCCTTATCCGCGAGTGTCATCCCGCGACGGCCGTGACCGGCTCGGCGCTCTGCGTGTCCGGAGCCTGCGCGGCGGGCATCTCGCCGGCGGAGACGAAGTCGCGGCCGCGCACGAGCGCGAATGCCAGCACGCTGCCGACGAGCGCGATCGCGGCGGCGATCAGGGCGATCGTCGTGAACGCCTCGGTGAAGCCGACGCGGTAGGAGTGATCGAGCGCCGCACGCGCAGCGCCGGAGAGCGAGTGGGCGATCTTGGTGACTTCGCCGGACTCCAGCAGCGTCCCGAGCTGACCGTGGGCGGCGACGAGGATCGCGTGCGTCTGCCCGCTCGAGCGCAGCGCCGCCGCCGTGCCCTGGGTGACGCTGTGCTGGAACACGGCCCCCAGCCCGGCGATGCCTGTGGCGATCCCGACCTGGCGGAAGGTCGAGTTGATCCCGGAGGCCATCCCCGAGCGCTCGTGGGGGACCACGCCGATTGCGGTTGACGCGAGCGGCGGGTTGACCAGGCCGACGCCGGCGCCGGCGAGGACGAAGCCGGGGATCAGCACGGTCCAGGTCGAGGCCGCGTCGACCGTCGTCATCGCGAGCAGGCCGAGGCCGATCAGCAGAAGGCCCGAGCCGAGCAGCAGGCGCACCGGCATGCGCACGCTAAGCCGGCCCGCGATCGGCGCGACGATGAAGGACAGGAGCGTCGTCGGCAGAAACCGCAGCCCCGCCTGGAGAGGGCTGTAGCCGAGCACGTCCTGGATGTAGAGGGTGAGATAGAGGAACATCGCGAAGAACGAGCTCGAGAGGGTGAACGCGACGATGCTCGCGCCAGTGAAGGCGGGCCGGCGGAAGAGCGCGAGGTCGAGCATCGGGCGGCGCTGCAGGTGCTCGACGAGCACGAACGCCACCAGCAACGCCCCGGCGAGGACGAGCAGCGTGACGATCTCGGTCGAGCCCCAACCCTTGTCGTTGCCCTGGACGAGCGCGTAGACGAGCAGGAACAGCGCTCCTGAGAAGGTCACGAGGCCCGCCCAGTCGACGCCGGTCGCGTTCGGGTCGCGCGAGTCCTCGACCTTCGTGAACGCGATGATTACCGCGGCGATGCCGATCGGGACGTTGACGAAGAAGATCCACTTCCAGCCGAGGCCGGAGGTGATGATCCCGCCGAGCACCGGTCCGACCGCGACCGCCGCGCCCGTCACTGCGCCGAACACGCCGAAGGCCGTCCCCCGCTCCTTGCCGTGGAACGCCTGGGCGATCAGCGCGAGCGCGGTAGCGAACATCATCGCCCCGCCGATCCCCTGGACGGCGCGCGCGAGGTTGAGCGTCAGCGGCGTGCTCGACAGCCCGCAGACCGCCGAGGCGGTCGTGAACACGAACAGGCCGGCGATGAACACGCGCCTGCGCCCGATCAGGTCCGCGATCGAGCCCGATGTGAGCAGGAACGTGGCCAGCGTCAGCGCGTAGGCGTCGACGACCCACTGCAGGTCGGAGAAGGAGGAGTGCAGCGAGCGCTGGATGTCCGGCAGCGCGACGTTCACGACCGTGATGTCGAGCAACAGCATGAAGATCGCCACACAGACGGCGATCAGGGTCCACCACTTGCGCTCCACTCAGGCTCCTCTGTCCAGCTCGCGCAGCTTGCGCCGCACGCGCTTGTGGCTCTCGCGCAGCTCGCCCTCGAGCGTCGCCAGCTCCGCCTGGCGGGCGCGGACGAGCTCGAGCTGACGGTCGATGTGGCCGAGCGCCTCGGCGAGCAGCTCGCCGCGGCGCTCGGGGTGGACGTCGTCGCGGCGCAGCTGGGCGCGGACGGCCGCGCGCGCGTCCTCGGCGGCGAGCAGCGTCTTCAGCTGCTCGAGCGAGACCCCGAGCAGGTCCTTCAATCGCATCACCTCGCGCAGGCGCTCGACCTCGCTCTCGGTGTACAGCCGGTGCTGGCCGGACACGCGCGCGGGCGCCTGGGGGAGCAGGCCGAGCTCCTCGTAGTAGCGGATCGTGCGCGGCGTCGTACCGGCGAGCTTGGCGACGTCGCCGATGCGCAGGCTGGGCTCGGTCGAGGAGGAGCTCATACGCGCACTCCCTCCCGTCCCGGCACGAGCTCGCCTGGATTGGCCCTGCCTACATCGAGCTCCTCGTTCGCTCCGGGCAGATGCTCTTCGAAGGACAGCGTCGCGGACTCCGCGACGGACATGTGCTTGGGGCGCAGCAGGCATACGAACGCTCCCACCAGCGAGGTCGCGGCGAGCGCCCAGAGAGCGACGTGCATGTTGGCGATGAACGGCGCGAGCTTCGCTTCGGAGAGCCCCTTCGTCACACCGGAGAAGACCGCGAACAGCGTCGCCTTGGGCACGGCCGAGGTGATGATCGCGAGCACGAACGCGATCGAGAGCACGGCGCCGGTGTTCTGCAGTAGCGTCCTCGCGCCCGCCGCGATCCCGCGCCGGTCGGGCGCGACTGTGCCCATCATCGCGGCCGTGTTCGGGCTGTTGAACATTCCCGAGCCGGCGCCGACGATCAAGAGCCAGAGGCCGCTCTGCCAGTAGGGGGTGTGCACGCCGAGCGTGGTCATCCCCGCCAGGCCGACGGCGCTCACGAGCATGCCGAGCGCGGCCAGGGTGCGCGACCCGTGGCGGTCGGCGTAGATGCCGGCCAGGGGGGAGGCGACGAGCATCCCCAGCGCGAGCGGGATCAGCTTGATCCCGGCTTCGATCGGCGTGTTCGCCTGCGCGCCCTGGAAGTAGAAGACGAATAGGAACATCAGCGCGAAGCGCGCGAGCCCGTTGATGAAGGAGGCGGCGCTCGCAGCTGCGAACAGGCGGTTCTTGAAGATCCTCAGGTCCAGCATCGGCGCGCGCGAGCGGCTCTCGATCAGCACCCAGATCGGCAGCAGCACGGCCGCTGCGATCAGGCCGCCGATCACGATCGACCCGTCCCAGCCGCTGATCCCGCCGCGCGAGATGCCGAGCACCAGGCCGGTGAGCCCGACGATGAAGGTGACATTGCCGAGCACGTCGTAGCCGCGGATCTGGTCGGGTTTGGCGAGCTCGCGCAGGATCAGCGCGCCCCAGATCGCGCCGGCGAGCGCGAACGGGACGTTGAACCAGAACACCCAGTGCCAGGAGATCGCCACCAGCGCGCCGCCGAGCACGGGGCCGATCGCGAGGCCGATCGCGGCGACCATCGTGTTGGTGCCCATCGCGAGGCCGAGTTCGTCCTTCGGGAAGGCGTCGGTGACGAGCGCGGCGGCGTTCGCGAACAGGAAGGCCGAGCCGATCCCCTGCAGCACGCGCCACACGATCAAGACGTCGGCGTTCGGCGCGAAGCCCGCTCCGAGCGAGGCGAAGGCGAACAGCAGGAAGCCGCCGACGTAGGCGCGCTTGCGCCCGAACAGGTCGGACAGGCGGCCGGCCATCAGCACCAGCACCGTCGCGGCGATCAGGTAGGCGAGGATCACCCACACGAGCGCCAAGAGACTTGCGTGGAGCGAGCGCTCGAGGTCGGGGAGGGCGATGATCAGCGTGCCCGAGTTGGTCGCCGCGAGCAGCATCCCGAGGCTCGTGCAGGAGAGCGCCCACCACTTGTAGTTCTCGTGGCCGGCGGCGACGCCGAAGCGGGATCTGGGGGAAGTTGACGTGAACGTAAACATCACGATAGCAGGGAGGTGGGGCATCGTAAATCCCGCTTCGCGGGTGCGGCCGTGGGGAGATCGAGTCCCTCGGCCGGGAGGGTGCGCGGACCCGCTTGGCTGAATCGATTGCTGCTAGAACAAGCATATGGTCGAGCCGAGCGTGGTCAAGTCCGAGGAAGAGTGGCGCGAGCAGTTGACGCCCGAGCAGTACGAGGTGCTGCGCAAGGCTGGAACGGAGGCGCCGTTCACGGGGGAGTACGTCGACCACAAGGCCGACGGCTCCTACCGCTGCGCGGCCTGCGGCGCGACGCTGTTCGGCTCGGACACGAAATTCGACTCCGGCACGGGCTGGCCGAGCTTCACCGAGCCGGCGGTCGCCGAGGCGGTCGAGCTGCGCCCCGACAACGGCCTCTTCATGCGCCGCACCGAGGTGGTCTGCCGCACCTGCGGCGGGCATCTCGGCCACGTCTTCGACGACGGGCCCGGCCCGACCGCCCAGCGCTACTGCATCAACTCGGCGGCGCTCGTGTTCCAGCCGGACGGGGCGCAGACAGGGGGCGGGGCCGGGACGGATAGGCCGGACCCGAACGCGCCGCCCGCCGGGCAGTAGCCCACCTCACGCTTGGTCGCGGCCTCGACCTACGCGGTAGGCTCGCGCCCGTGACGATGATCATGCAGGACCAGTCCAAGCGGCTGTCCGAGCCGCTGCGCTGGGGGCGGCGTGAGCGGACGATCGTCGCCGTCCTGCTCGCGTGCGTGGCACTCGTCGTCGTCGGGCTCGGCGCCTACGCCCTGACCAGCGGTTCGCCCGCTCGCAGGGACTGCATCGAAGTCTCGTTCGCGAGCACGCTCGGCGGCGCGACTGAGCGCGCGTGCGGAGCACAGGCCAGGAGGGTGTGCGCCACACCGGGCGCGTTCAAGCACGTCGCTGCCGAACTGCGGGCCTCCTGCCGGCGGGCCGGTTTTCCGTTCGCCGGCGCGACTGACCGCACCCACTGATTGATGCGCTTCGGTACGGAGAGGATGAGCAGTCGGGTCCGGGTCCCGCGCCGCGCCTATCCAAATGTCGAAAGCCACCGACCAAGTGTTGGTCACGGTGTCCCTAGCGACTGCTCCGCATACCGGGTTTCATACCCGCACGTAATGGAGTGCTCCGCCCGGTATTGGGTGGACGCTGCCATATCCACAACGGTAGGAAACGGAGGCACATGACCTGGAACGCATTCCCACACTGGCTCAATGCCGGCGACAACTCGTGGCAGATGACCGCCGCGACGTTCGTCGGGCTGATGAGCCTTCCCGGCCTCGCGGTTCTGTACGGCGGGGTCATGCAGAAGCGCTGGTCGGTGAACAGCATGATGCTCACGTTCGTCGCGTTCTGTGTGACGCTGATTGTCTGGTGCCTGTGGGCGTTCAAGATGGGCTTTGGCCATCCGGTCGCGAAGAGCGGTGGGGGCATCTTCGGGACGAAAGGGTTCCTGGGGACGGCGCTCGGCGAACCCGGCAGCGTGCTCAGCCATACCGCTGAGGAGGGCCGAGCGGAAATTGTGTCTATCACCGAAGGGCCGCCGTTCAACTTCCCCGAGTCCACGCTCGTCTACTTCCAGTTCGTGTTCGCGGCGATCACCCCGATTCTCGCGCTCGGATCGGTGCTCGGGCGGGTCAACTTCAAGGCCTGGATCCCGTACGTGGCGCTGTGGATCACGTTCGTCTACGCGGTCAACGCCTTCCTGATCTGGGGCGGCGGCTACTTCGCGGCGCATGGCGCGCTGGACTACTCCGGTGGTTATGTCATCCATCTCGCCGCGGGCGTCTCCGGGTTCGTATTCGCGGCGGTGATCGGTCCACGGTTGCAACGAGATCGCGAGATCGACGCGCCCAACAACCTGTTGATGGTCGCGGTCGGCGCCGGTCTGCTGTGGCTCGGCTGGAACGGCTTCAACGGTGGTGACTCCTACTACGCGGGCGCCGACGCCTCCGCGGCGGTGATCAACACCAACCTCTGTACCGCCGTGGCGATGATGGTGTGGATCACGTGGGACTACATCTTCCGCGACAAGCCGTCGATGATCGGCGCGGTCAACGGGATGATCACGGGCCTCGTCGGGATCACGCCCGCAGCCGGGTTCGTGAACGGCTGGGGCGCGATCGTCATCGGCGTGGTCTGCTCGACGATCGTCTGGATGGCGATCAGGTTCCTCAGTCGAGCGCCGATGTTCCGGCACGTCGACGACACGCTGGGGGTGATCTATACGCATGCGATCGCCGGTCTCTGTGGCGGTCTGCTTGTCGGGCTGCTGGCCGACCCCGGGATCGTCGAGTACATCGGCGTAGGCGGTGCATCAAACCTGCCGGGGAAGACGGGGCTGCTTCTCGGCGGCGGTTGGACGCTCTTGCGCTGGCAGGCTGAGGCCGCCGTATGGGTCATCGCCTACACGGCGATTGGCACGTTCATCATCCTCAAGCTGATCGGCATCTTCCTGCCGCTGCGACTCAGCGACGAGGAGCTGGAGATCGGCGATCACGCGATCCACGGCAACGAGGTCTACCCCTCGGACGTGCCCACCCTCGGTGGCCCGCACGCTCCGTCGTGGCAGCCAGACCCCGCGCCGGCAGCCGGCTAGCCCGGGCGCAGACCGGAGGCACGGATGCCTCCGGTTCCAAACTCAACCCAAACCACTACCAGCGGCCCCGCTTCAGCGGGGTCGCTGTTTTTGGGTGCCCTCAGCCGCTGCTGGTGAGCCCGACGGGACAGCTCACGCCGGTGCCGCCGACGCCGCAGTAGCCGCCAGGGTTCTTCGCGAGGTACTGCTGGTGGTAGTCCTCGGCGTAGTAGAAGGGATGGGTCGGCGCGCCCGGCTCGATCTCGGTCGTGATCGTGCCGTGGCCGGCGGCTGCGAGAACCTGCTGATAGGTATCGCGCGAGGCCTCGGCCGCGGCCCGCTGGGACTCGTCCTGCCAGTAGATCGCCGAGCGGTACTGGCTGCCGACATCGTTGCCCTGGCGCAGCCCTTGAGTCGGGTCGTGGCCCTCCCAGAAGAGCTTCAGCAGCTGCTCGTAGCTCGTGGCGTCGGGGTCGAAGACGACGAGCACGGCCTCCGTGTGCCCGGTGGCGCCCGAACAGACCTCCTCGTAGGTCGGGTTCGGCGTGAACCCGCCCGCGTAGCCGACAGCGGTCGTGTAGACGCCGGGCGCTTGCCAGAAGACGCGCTCCTCGCCCCAGAAGCAACCCATCCCGAACACGGCCTGCTGGAAGCCGTCGGGGAATGGCCCCTTCAGCGGCGTCCCCAGCACCTCGTGCAGCGCCGGTACGTCCATCTCGCGCTCGCGGCCGGGCAGCGCGTTCGCGGCGTCGACCATGCTCGAGTCAGGTCGGCTGAAGAAGCGCATGGCCTCCAGGCTAGCGCGGCTCGAGCACGAACAGGCGGATCTCGCGCGTCGTGCGCGCGCTGTAGTCGTCGAAGCCGCTGTACATCTCGTTCACCCTCCGCCACAGCTCCGCGCGCTCCTCGCCCGCGGCGATCCGTGCTCGAACCTTCCGTCGCTCGTCACCGCGAAGCTCGACATCCGCGATCGGGTTCGCCTCGAGGTTCAGCGACCATGCCGGCGCCTTCTCGTGTCCCGCGTTCGAGCCGATCACGATCAGGCACTCGCCGTCGGCGAGATAGACCATCGGCGCCGTCCGCGGCCTGCCCGAGCGGCGGCCGACCGTCGTCAACAGCAGCACCGGCGCGCGATCCATCTGCCCGAATAGGCGGCCGCGGCTGGCGCGGTAGAGCGGGATGTGGAGCTTGCCAGTGGCCTTCAGGAGCCAGGCCGAGGTTGTCGACAGGCGTGTGTATGTGCGGTCGCTCGGCATTGTGGCGGAGTATCCCAGCAATGCCGAGCTCGGCGCCGCCGCCGCAGGCGGGTCCCGCGGCGCCCGACGTCTCTATAATCGGCTCGCCGCGCGGATGTAGCTCAGTTGGCTAGAGCGTCTGCTTGCCATGCAGAAGGTCGAGGGTTCGAGTCCCTTCATCCGCTTACCTAAACCCCCTGGAAACAGGGGGTTTTTTGTTTGGGTGAGCACGGGGCAGGGGAACTTTGTCACTAGTTTTTGTCACGAAACGGGTTTGCAGGGACGGC
>DATCFG010000039.1:0-4562 GCA_036509655.1 Solirubrobacteraceae bacterium
ATCGACTGCCTGGGCACGACCGCCTGCGACGCCGCCATCGGTTTCGACGGCCCCTCGGGCGTCGGCGCGCCGAAAGGGCTGGGAGCCTTCAAGAGCAACGCCGTCACCTTCCTCACGCAGACCTCGGCGACGCTGAACGCCCGCGTCAACCCCGACGGGCAGACGGTCACCGAATGCACGTTCGAATACGGGACGAGCACCGGCTACGGGTCGAAAGCGCCGTGCAAATCACTGCCGGGGTCCGGGACGAGCCCGGTGGCGGTATCCGCGAAGGTGACGGGCCTCACCCCGAACACCGAATACCACTTCCGGATTGTTGCGACGAACGCCGCCGGGACGAGCAAAGGGGAAGACGTGACGTTCAGGACGGGGTAGGCGGTCGCGGCCGTCTACGGCACGAGTTCCGTCCGGAGGCGATGGGAACATATGTTCGATGACCGAACTCTCACTCGCGCGCTGCGGCGACGCGCTACCTGCCGGCTACCCCGAATCCCTGGCCGAGGTCAAGGCCCGAATCGTGGCCACATTCTCCCTCTTCCCGCATGTGTTGACAACCTCCAACGACTTGCTACACTGATGGCGAACAACAACCGTCACCCAGACAAGGACCTCGCAAGGCGATCAAAGACGCTGAACGTGCCGGCTGGAAAACAGACAGATCCAAGGGAGCGGGACACCGCTGGGGAACCCTGTCCTGCGGCTCCGGCTGCGAAGTCGCGATCTGGAGCACACCGCGACGGCCTGGCGACATCGCAAAGCGCATCCGTGAGGCCGTCAAGAAATGCGACCACAGCCCGGACACACCAAACACCGTGAAACAGCAGGAAAACGAATGAGCTCGACCACCAAACCGACGATCCACAGCTTCACCATCTTCTTCAGCGGCGCCGATGTGCTGGACGACGAGCGGTTGGATGCGTTGTACGAGGCCGGCTGCGACGACGCCCTGTTCGGAGTGCGGGACGGTGCGCAATACGGAGCGTTTGATCGCGAGGCCAGCAGCTTCAGCAAGGCTCTGGCCAGCGCCATCGAAGACGTCACCTCCACCGTGCCGAGCTTGCAAGTCGTGCGCATCGAGCCTGACGAGCTAGTCACAATGGCCGCCATCGCCAAGCGCAGCGGACTCTCACGCGAGTACATCCGGCTGCTCTCCACAAACCAGCGCGGCCCCGGAGGCTTCCCGGCCCCAGTCACATACGCCGACCACAAGACCCGCCTATGGCACTGGCCAGATGTTGCCCACTGGCTCACCGAGAACGAGAGGGCCAAGGTCGAGGTCGACGCCCACGCCGCGGACCTCGTCGCCGCAATGAACGCGGCCTTCGACCTACGCGAGCACGCCCGCAACCTCCACAACAAACACGACCTTGCCCTCGTCGCCCAAGCCCTCGGAGAAGACACCCTCTCCCTTCGCTGAAGCCGTTATCCGGCAAGTATCGGATATCGCCGGATAAGTTCCTATAACTGTGGCAACCTTGCCGCCGCGGCGAACCCCGCACTATGAGACGGTCAACGAATGCGCTTTCGAATACAAGCAAAGCGGCAAATCGCATACCGTGGCGTGCAAACTGGGGCCGGGATCGGGCGACAGCCCGGTCGAAGTCTCGGCGAAGGTCACCGGCCTCGCGCCGAGCACCGCCGCCTCCTACCGCGTGCAGGCAGGATCTCAGCAACGAACTCGGCCGGGACGGGCATCGGGGAAGACGTGGCGTTCAAAACGCCGTAGCGGACGCCTTCACGGTCGGCGCCCGCTCGCGTCAACACTTCTCTGTGAGTGGCGGGCAGGAAAACAAAGCCACGGGCGAACAGGCCTCCGTGAGCGGCGGTGGCGGCGGGGAAGCCTCCGCTCCCCTCGCCTCGATCACGGGCGGTCGTCTCGGCAAAGCCCCCTACCGTGCATCCACCGTCCTCGGTGAGCTGGAAGAAGCGACCGGGGAAGAATTCGGAATCTCACCGTAGTAGGAGGCGCAGGGAGCCGATCGGGTGGCGGTCCGTGCGCAGCGACACTGACTGCCACCTCGGGTGGGGGCGCCGAATACGAGCCCCGTGACCCGCCTGCCCGGTTGCCTTCCGTCCCGTCTCACGACGGTAGTCCCGGATGCCGTCCGGGGCCGATGGGAACATACGTTCGATGTCTGATCCCGCACCCGTGCGCCGCAGCGACGCGCTGCCGGCCGACTACCCGCAGTTCCTGGCCGAGATCAAGGCCCGGATCGGGGCTGCCCGGACTCGTGCTGTACTCGCGGTCAACAGCGAGCTGATCAGGCTCTACTGGGAGATCGGACACGAGATTCTCGAGCGCGAGCAGCGCGAGGGCTGGGGCGCCAAGGTCATCAATCGACTGGCGGCGGACCTCCGACGCGAGTTTCCCGACATGACGGGGCTGTCGCTGCGGAACCTTCGCTACATGCGAGCGTTTGCCCGCGCGTGGCCCGCCGAGAGCCCGTCTTCAATTGTGCAGCAGCCTGCTGCACAATTGCCCTGGGCCCACAACATGGTCATCCTGGACAAGCTGAAGGACGCTGATGACCGCACCTGGTACGCCAGCCAGGCCGTCGAGAATGGTTGGTCCCGCAAGGTCCTGCAGGCCCAAATCGCGACGGATCTTCGAGGACGTCAAGGCGGAGCGCTCACAAGCTTCGCGCGCACCCTGCCGGCGCCAGACTCCGAGCTCGTTCGAGACGCGATCAAGGACCCCTACAACTTCGAGTTCTTGGGTATGTCGACGAGGGCGAAGGAGCGCGATCTCGAGCAGGCATTGCTCAACGATGTCCAGTCGTTCCTGATGGAGATGGGCCGCGGCTTCGCGCTGGTCGGGCGACAGTTCCCGCTCAGGGTTGTGGACGAGGAGACCGGCGAGGAAGACGAGTTCTTCATCGACCTCCTGTTCTACAATTACCTCCTTCGCCGCTTCGTCGTGATCGACCTCAAGGTCGAGGACTTCAAGCCCGAGTTCACCGGCAAGATGAGCTTCTACCTCACGGCGGTCGACGAGCTGGAGCGCCAAGCAGGGGATGAGCCCTCGATTGGCCTGGTGCTCTGTCCCGGGCGCAGCAAGACCGTGACCGAATGGGCGCTCCGAGGCATCGACAGTCCAGTGGCGATTGCTCGCTACACCACCGGCGAGGTCACGCTGACCCAGACACCGCCGCCGGAGATGAAGCCCGCACTCCCGGACCTACCCGCGCTGGCCAGCGAGCTGTCCAACATCGTCGAAGCAGCAAACGCCGTCTACGAGGATGAGGAGCCAACCGATGATCGGCCGGAAACGCCGTAACGCTTGGTATCTGGTATTTGTCCAACAGGATCTTTCGCCCGGTCCACACCACCCACCCCTGACGCGGAGCAGGACGCTCCGCACCCACGGCCATTGGATACACCACGGCCTGCGCGGACGCTGGCCGATCTTCGATCGGTCAAATACACACCTCTATTCAAGCCTAGGCCGAGAGCTCCACGGTCTCCGGCGGCACGTTCAACCTCGCCGGTGGCGCCTTCGCCTCCTCGGTCAGCGGCGGCAAGGAAAACAAAGCCACGGGCGAAGAGGCCTCCGTGAGCGGCGGTGGCGGCGGGGAAGCATCCGCTCCCCTCGCCTCGATCGTGGGCGGTCGCCTCGGCAAAGCCCCCTACCGCGCATCCACCGTCCTCGGCGGGTTGGAAGAAGTGACCGAAAAAGAATTCGGGATCACGCCGTAGGAGGAGGCGCAAGGAGCCGATCGGGTGATGGTCCGTGCGACGCGGTGCGGGCTGCCACCCGGCGGGGGGCCGTGAGGCTCGGCGCTCCGCACCCCGTATCGAAAGCTCCGGTCTCGCAGACGCGCTCGGTGCGGCGACAAACGCGCGTGGCTCGTTGCCAGGCGGGCCGCTCCCGATCATCTTGGGCGCCGCCTGTATGCCGATCACGAACCCGCAGTCCGCCGCTGCACAAAGCTAGTGATACTGTGTAGGTATGACTCATCGCATCGGTGCTAAGGGGCAGGTCGTGATACCGAAGGACCTGCGTGAGCGAGCAGGACTGCGGCCGGGCGCGAACGTCGAGTTCGAGCTGGATGGGCAGCGCGTGAGCATCAAGGCGGCTCGTGGTCGTCCCAGGCTTGGCGGACGTTTCGCTCAGAGCGGTATGGCTCAGCGCCTGCTGAAAGATCGCTCACGCGAGCCACGTTGACCGTCTGCTTGGACTCCTGGGCGGTCCTGGCCTGGCTCGACGGCGAGGAGCCCGCGCGCAACCGCGTCGAGCAGCTGCTCGACGAACGACCAGTGATGAGCTGGGTGAACGCCGTGGAGGTCTACTACCGAGTCGAGCGCGACCACGGCCGCACCGAAGCAGACGACGTGCTCGCAGAGCTGCGCAAGACACTCGAGCTGGACCTACCCGGCACCACACTGATGATCGAGGCAGCCCGCCTTAAGGCCAGCACGCCGATCGCGCTCGGCGACTGCTTCGTGATCGCCACCGCCTGCACTCGCAACCTGACTCTCCTGACTGGAGATCCAGAGATCCTCGATCGAGACCTACCATGCCCGGTCGAGGACCTGCGAGACAACCAGACGTAGCTCAGCTC
>DATCFG010000040.1:0-12175 GCA_036509655.1 Solirubrobacteraceae bacterium
AGCGCGAACATGCCGTCCAGACGGTTGGCCAGCGCGACCGGGTCGAGGTCCTCCGCCAGATGGGCGATCACCTCCGTGTCCCCCTCCGTCGAGAAGACGTGGCCCTGCTCGCGCAGCGCCCTGCGCAGCTCGCGGTAGTTGTAGATCTCTCCGTTGAGCGCCACGCCGACCGTGCCGTCCTCGTTCTCGATCGGCGGGTCGCCGTGGTCCAGGTCGATCACCGACAGGCGGGTCTGGCCAACCCATGCCCACGGCCGCGCGAACGCCCCTTCCGCATCCGGTCCCCGATGGCGCATGCAGCGTAGCTGCGCCGGGACGTGCTCCGGCGCTTCCTCACGTGGGCGAAGTTCGCCGGCTATGCCACACATGAGCGGATGCCTCTCATGCCGGCACCGACCGAAGCAGGCTCGCCAGTTCGGGCGCCCAACGTTGATAGGAGTAGTAACGCTCTACGAACTGGCGCGCGGCAGCCCCTCTCTGGCGGCGCTCCTCTACGTCTGCAATCAGTTGCTCGAGCGCCGCTTGCCAGTCCTCGGACGATGCAGCCAACAGACCGCGGTCCTGTCCGATCAGCTCAGGAGCCACTCCAACGGGGCTCGCGACCGCCGGAACGCCGGCAGCGAAGTACTGCAACACCTTGTATCCGCACTTGCCACGGGCCCACTCCGTGTCGGGCAGAGGCATGATCCCGATGTCGAAGCTCGCCAGGTGGCCGTTCTCCGCTGCAAGCGACCACGGCCGATGCTCGATCCAGGGCGCCTTGAGTGCTGGGTCGGCGCCAACCAGTACGAGCTTGGCTCGGAGTCGCCCCCGGTTCAGCCGCTCCATCGCCGGAAGGACCGTCGGCAGGTATGCACTCGTCGTTCGCGACCCGATCCAGCCGACGACGACCACATCGCGCTCCTCATGTACGTGCAGATCCTGTCGAGCGGGGTCGACGCAGCTCGGAACGATCTCGACGCGGCGGGCATGCCGATTCGCCTCGGCGGCGAGAAACGAGTTGCCCGCGATCACGAGCTTGGCTCGACGCAGGTACGCGCCGCAGCGGCGCGTGTCCTGCTTTATCCACTGAAAGCGGCGATTGACGGCGGACGGTGAGCCGATGAACAGCGCATCATCGAGGTCGTACACATCGACCCGGCGTGGCGGATCCAGACCGGGGACTGGAGTGAGCAGCCGCAGACGCTGCACGAGCAGCAGGTCGTGCTCGGGGCGCCGGTGCAGCAGCGACCGCGAGAGCGCGGCTGTCAGCACGCACGACTTGCGCAGCGCGGAGGCCCGCGAGGAGATCACCGCGTACTCGGCGTCTGTCATCGTCGGGTGAACGTCAAGCGTGACACCGTGCGGACGCAGGAACGGCACGAACGAGGCGATGCGCACGCGCGGACTCGGCGCGGACAAGGGATAAGCCGTCTGCGCCAGCACGCGGAGCGTGGCCGCGCCATCTCTCACACCGGCGCCCGCCTGCGGCGCCTGGACATCCTCGATCTCCTGCCCGCCGGCCACGGGGCGGGAGTGTATGGGGCCGAGCTTGCCCGCGCCGGGGTGGGCGTCGGGAGGATCCATCGACGTTAGCGCCTCAAGCGCGAGATCGGCGCCGCACGTACACGCGCCGCGCTCGCGGTCAACGAGGAGCTGATCTGGCTCTATTGGCGGATCGGCAGGGAGATCCTCCTACGCCGGTCGTAGTGCGTTGATTCGGTCGACGAGCCTTTGGTCGATGGGAGCCTTGTCAGGCTCGTCGCAGCACGGTGGCTGGTCCTTACGGGGACGCCCGATGTCGGCCATCTCGGGTACATCAGTCGCTCCGTCGATGTGCGGATTCTCTTTATCGGTGTGTTGCCCGACCCAGGAGACGACGATCTCGTTGTTCTCGCCGAACACGAGGTGCATCCTCCAGTCGGCGTAGAAACGCAGGCCGCAGACGTGGGCGTCTGAGCCATCTGGTGCGCGCATCCGGTAGTGGCCGGCGGCGCAGCCTTCGTGTTCCAGCCGGTTGACCGCGTCCCAGAACTTGTCCTTGGCCTTTCCGCGAAGCGCTTTGACGCGCGGGCTGGCGCGCGCGGCGACCGTGACGGTGTATTTCACGCGCGGGTCAGGGGCTCTGTGTTGCCAGCGAGGGCGTCGGCGAAGCCCTCGCGTGCGCCGTCCTGCGCGAACTCGCGTTGGTCGGCGGCAGCGGCCAGCAGCGATTGCCAGCGCTTCTCGCTTGAGGCCGTCTCGCGCAGCCGCTGTAGATCGCGACGCAGATCGACGACGGTTCCAAAAGCCAGGGTCATCGGCCGCTCTCTTATTACGTCTATCAGCCCGCGCCGTGCCCAGGCCCGAACCGTGGGCTCGGAGACACCGAGCGCGGTGGCCGCCTGTGCGACGGCGATCTCCGCCGGTTGCATAGCGGCGATCGCGTGCTGGGTCTCCTGCAGCTCTGAAAGCGCCTGCTCGACAGTACCGTTCGCCAGCGCGTCTTCGGTGCGGTGCAGGGTGTCCTCGAGCGTGATGAAGCCGGCCGCTAGTGCTCGCTGCTCTCGCTTTGTCATAACATCAGTCTACTACTTCTTTCCGATAATACGCCGACATAGACAAGAACTCTGGGCGGTGATTCTCGGCGAGCCGCGAATCACAGCGCTTCTGTAGCGCCGATCGCGTCGAGCGGGGAGCCGGTCTTCGAGCGACGACGCGCAACGTCCTCGCCCCAATGTCGACCGCCACGACCCTGGCGCCGAGCTCGGCGGCGTGGAAGGCGTGGCGGCCCGAGCCCGTGCCGACGTCGAGCACCAGGCGACCTGCAAAGCTCTCCGGGGCGTGGGGCTGCATGTAGTCGACGAAGTTCCTGCGCCACTGCTCGCGCAGGGCGCCGAAGCGCTGCCACTCATACGCAAACGAGTCGGCGGTGCGCTGCTTGACGTCGCGGGAGCGGTCACCTGAGGTGGTTGCATCCTCTCCTGGCTCCTCGTCAAACGCTTCGCGCGCAAGCGGATAGTCGACCGCCAGGCGCGCACGCATCGCGCGCGGAAGCATCCTCGCCGTGCCGGCGATCAGGGGGTAGCTCTCACCGCAATCATCGCAGCGCAGGCGACCGTCGGGGCCGAGCTGCGGGTACCCCGCACGCTCGCTCAAGCTGACGAGACGGACCGCGCCGCCGCACTCCAGGCAGCGCAGCAGGGCGAGCAGGTCGGCGGGCAGAGCGGCGCCACGGGCGCCGAGCTGCGGCGCCCGGACATCCTCGATCTCCCGCCTGCCGGCCACGGGGCGGGAGTGTACGGGGCCGAGCTTGCCCGCGCCGGGGTGGGCGTGGGGGGATCGATCGACGTCGTGGCGCGCATCGCGCGGCGCGTGCCGCGAGCCTGGCGGCAACCGGCATCGAGTGGCTCCATCGCCCGCGGCGTGACGGCTCGATTGCGGCGTTCCGTCCGCAATGGATGGGAACGTGTGTTCGATGAGCAAGAGCGCACAGAGCCGCGGGGCGCAGTCCCGCGCCGACCACATGGTTTCCAGGACGGCGCGCACGCCTGAGCTTCCAAGCGACTACGCCGAGTTGCTCGAGCGCCTCAAGCGCGAGATCGGCGCGGCACGTACACGCGCCGCGCTCGCGGTCAACGAGGAGCTGATCGGGCTCTACTGGCGGATCGGCAGGGAGATCTTGCAGCGGCGGCGCCAAGAGGGCTGGGGGGCGAAGATCACGAAGCGTCTCGCAGCAGACCTCCGCGAGAGTTTTCCAGATATGAGGGGACTGTCGGAGTCCAACCTGCGTCACATGCGTGCGTTCGCGCAAGCGTGGCCCGAGTGGAAGATTTGCTCACAAGCCGTGAGCAAATTGCCGTGGGGTCACAATCTGGAGCTCGTATACAAGCTCGACGATCACGACGCTCGCCTCTGGTACCTCGCCAAGACCATCGAGCACGGCTGGTCGCGCAAGCTGCTCGAACACCACATCGCCACGCGCCTGCACGAGCGCGAAGGTCGCGCGCTGACGAACTTCGCCCAGACCTTGCCCGCGCCGGAGAGCGAAATGGTCCAGCAGATCGTCCACGAGGACTACAACCTCGAGTTCCTCGGCGTCACCAATGATGTAGATGAGCGCCGTCTCGAGCGCTCGCTGGTCGCCGAGATCGAGCGGTTCATGATCGAGCTCGGCGCCGGGTTCGCATTCGTCGGCCGCCAAGTCCCATTGGACGTCGACGGAGAAGAGTTCTTCATCGACATGCTCTTCTTCCACATACCGCTTAACCGCTACGTCGCGATCGAGCTCAAGCTCGGCAAGTTCCGCCCGCAGTACGCGGGGCAGATCAACTTCTACGTCAACGTCATCGATGACCAGTTGCGCCAGGAGCAGCACGAGTCGACGATCGGGCTCGTCCTCTGTGCCAGCCGCAACCGGACTGTCGCCCGCTACGCCCTGCAGGGGATCGCCCGCCCCGTCGGGGTAGCGCGCTATAGCGCCACCCCGGCGCTCGTCGAGAAGCTCCCTGACCAGCTGCACGACAAGCTCCCCGAGCTGGAGCAGATCAGCGCCGGCGTGCAGCGGATCGTCGAGCGACACGCCGATGAGATCACCGAAGCGGAGGCCGCCCAGGGCGACAGCCGGTGATCGCCCGTGTCAACGGCCATCCAGGCACGGCAGAGCCGTGCCCATCCCCACAATCCCACTCGGCGTCGGCCTGCACGGTCAACACCTCCGGCGGGAGGTTGGTTCGCGCCACGTCGATCGAGCGACCGATGTCGACCGCCATGACGCGCGCGCCCAGCTCGGCGGCGTGGAAGGCGTGGCGGCCCGAGCCGGTGCCGACGTCGAGCAGCAGGCGACCCGCGAAGCTCACGGGGCTGTGCGGGCGCATGTAGTCGGCGAAGTTCTTGCGCCACTGCTCGCGCAGGGCGCCGAAGCGCTGCCGCTCATAGGCGATACGTACGCTATGAGCGTACTTGATGGTACTCTCACTACGTACCCATGTTGACGCCCACGCCATTCCGCTATGAGGAGCCGCTGCCGAGCGGCGCGGACCTCGTGGATCGGGAGGCGGAGCTCGCAGGGCTCTCTCAGCGTGCTCTTCAGGGACGCAACACACGGCTCGTCGCCCCGCGCCGCTACGGCAAGACGTCGTTGCTCAGACATCTGATCGCAGCCCAATCGCCGGAACGGGCGATCGGGGTCTACGTCGATCTCTACGGCGTCATCGGCGCGCTCGACGTGGTGGCTCGGCTGGAGAGGGCCCTGCGCGGAGCGAGGCTGCCACGCGGCCAGTCGCGCTGGCTGGACGGGCGCTTGAGCGCCCTTACCCGCAGCGCCAGCGTTCGGATGGGACCGTTGACCGTAGCGCGCAGCGGCGCCACCGGACCGCCTGGACGCGGCGAGCCGGGGGCGCTCGAGGATCGCTTTGCGATCTTCGCTGAGCTGCAGGAGCGCGTCGGCATATCGTTGATCGTCGTGCTCGACGAGTTCCAGGCGGTACTCACGGGCGCCGGCGAAGTCGACGCTGTGATCCGCAGCGAGATTCAGCACCATGATCGGGTCGGATACGTCTTCGCCGGATCGCACGTCGGGATGATGCGCGAGCTGTTCGCCGATCGCAGCAGACCCTTCTATGCACAGGCCGCGCCGCTCACCCTCGGTCCCCTTCCGCCCGGCCCTCTGTCCGAGCACATAGGCACGCGCTTCGAGCGGCACGGCCGTGATTGCGACCGTGTGCTCGGCTCGCTGCTGGACCTCGCCGGCGGACACCCACAACGCTCGATGATGCTGGCCGCGCATCTGTTCGCTCGCACGCCCAAAGACGGCAGCGCGGACGAGGGAACGTTCGAGGATGCCCTCGCGGGAGCGATGCGCGAGGCCGATGCCGAGCTGCAGGGCCGCTGGGACGCGCTGGCGCTCTCTCAACGCCGCGCGCTCGCGGCGCTCGCCCACGGGGAGCTGCCGTTCAGCAAGGTCGCGGCGCAGCGCCACGGCACAAGCAAGGGCGCCACCGGCAAAGCTCTCGCCGTGCTCGCCGCGGGCGCCGACATCGCGGCGATCGAGGGTGGTGGCTGGACGATCGTCGACCCCTTCATGCGCGAGTGGATCAAGCGTCTGGCCACGCGGAGCTGAGGGGTCTGCACCAGCACGCTCTTCGGCCCGAACAGGTCCCGTCTCCTGCCTCCGCATACCATCCGCCGCGGCCCTCGACGTTCCCCGCCCGGTACACAGCGCCCCTGTGGCGCCCATCGCGTCGAACGGGGAGCCGGCCTTTGAGCGACCACGCGCCGTGTCCTCGCCCCACCCAACCCACGGCCCAGGATCGGGTGGTCACGTCCAGCAGCAGCCGCCCCTCAAAGCTCTCCGGCGGATGGGGCTGCATGTAGTCGATGAAGTTCCTGCGCCACTGCTCGCGCAGGGCGCCGAAGCGCTGCCACTCATACGCGAACGAGTCGGCGGTGCGCTGCTTGACGTCCCGCGAGTCATCGTCCGCGCTCGCCGCATCCTCTCCGGGCTCTTCATCGAAGGCGTCGCGCGCGAGCGGATAGTCGAGCGCCAGGCGCCCGCGCATCGCACGCGGAAGCATCCTCGCCGTGCGGAAGCATCCTCACGGGCCGAGCAGTGCGGCGGGGACCACGGCCACGCCGTCCTGCCTGCGGTAGGCCTGGCTGCCGGTCGTGATGATGACCTTGTCGAGCATCTCGTCGCCCAGCTCGCGCTCGAGCCAGTTGAGATGCCTGACCGAAGTCTCAGGTGGCACTTCGGCGAGCTTCACCTCAATGGCGATGACGCGGCCGTCGACGTGCTTGACGATGAGGTCGGCCTCGTGCTCACCGACGAAGGTTCTGAAGTGATAGACGGTCGCCTCGGACGCCTGGGCGTAGACGCGGACCGACAGCGTCACCAGCGACTCGAACAGCGCCCCGAGCAAGCCTCCGTCCTTGGGCTCCAGCGGTTTAGCTCCTCGTCCCTTGAGGAGGTCTCCGGCGGTCGTGTTCAGCAGCCTGGCTGCCAGCGCCGGGTCCACCAGATGGTGCTTGGGCGGCAACGAGATACGTTTCAGATGACTGCGAGTCGGTGACCAGGCTGGGATGGGGTCGAGCTGGAACAGCCGCTCCAGCACCTCGCGGTAAGGCAGGCTTCCGCGTCGGGAAACCGCCGGCTCACTTCGGCCTACGGAAGCCGCCCGAATCTTCTCGAACGTGGCCGTGGTGGCGGTCGCCGCGGCATACGCGCGCATCCAGCGCAGCAGCCCGCCGGGGTTGCGGGGCGTGTGCCCGAGCTCGGGGAAGTCGCGATCGACCACGCGTTGCAGATAGCTGTCGAGCTGGATCCTCAGCGCCCGTCCGCTCAACCGTCTGAGCCCGGGAAATCCCGAGCGCAGAATCTCATCGCTGTAGTCGTCAAGACGACGCTCTGTCCGTCCCTGCACTGCCGGCCGCTCTCCGCGCAGCAGCTCGGCCAAGCTGACGGTGCCCTCGCCCGGCCAGCGCTCGGCCAGCGACATCGGGCGCATGCGCAGGCTTACGATGCGACCGCCGCCGGAGTGCGTGCCGGTGTCCTTCGGGGAGGCTGAGCCGGCGAGCAGATAGCGCCCGGGCGAAGCGCCTTCATCGACAGCTCGACGGACCCGGTCCCACACCGGTGGCACCTTCTGCCACTCGTCGATGAGGACCGGCGCTGCTCCCTTCAGGACCCGGGCTGGGTCGGCCTGGACTATCGCCCGCTCATCCTCCTCGTCGAGCGCATGTATGGTCTTGGCGCGCTGGGAGGCGGTCGCGGTCTTGCCCACGGCCTTCGCCCCGTCGATGGCGATCGCCGACAGCGAGCCCATCAGCTCGTCGAGCTCGTCGTCGAGGACGCGGTGCCCATAGCGGGGCGTGCGCAGTGCGGGGCGGGTACTGCTCATCTGAAACAAGGTTACCAGTTCTCGGGCAGCAGGGTTACAGATCCTCGCTACCTCGGGTTACAGATTCTCAATCCATTGGGTTACGGCTTCTCGCGTCGCGCGCGAGTGGGTAGTCGAGCGCCAGGCGCCCGCGCATCGCACGTCCCAGCATCCTCGCCGTGCCGGCGACGAGCGGATAGCCCTCGCCGCAATCATCGCAGCGCAGGCGACCGTCGGGGCCGAGCTGCGGGTATCCGGGCCGCTCGCTCAAGCTGACGAGACGCACCGCGCCGCCGCACTCCAGGCAGCGCAGCAGGGCGAGCAGGGCTGTGGGCAGCGGGGCGCCACGGGCGCCGAGCTGCGGCGCCCGGACATCCTCGATCTCCTGTCCCCCGGCCACGGAGCGGCAGCGTACGGCCGAGCCTGTCCGCGCCGGGGTGGAGCGCCCGACGAGCTCCTTCAGACCGGATGCACCCGCACGCGTTCCGTCGTATCGGAGCGAAGTACATCAGCGCGGTGCGGGAAGAGCGCACGATTTGGTACGTGTTTCCCGCACGATCTGGTATGTTGGGTCCGCACCGTTATCGGCCGCGCGCGATGACTCGATGACCAACCCCTTCACCTACGACCGTCCGCTTCCACCTCGCGATCTGATCGACCGCGAGCAGGAGCTGGCGCTGCTTGCCTCGCTCGCCGACGCCGGGCAGTCCGCGCGCTTGAGCGGTCCACGGCGGTATGGCAAGACGACCCTGATCGGACGGCTCGCGCAGACGATGCGGGAGGATCACGACTTCGCCGTGGCGTATGTCGACCTGTCCCGCATCACCGGAATAGACGACATCGCCCAGCGCATCGAGGCGGCCTACGACACTGCATTCACGGGCGGTCTGCGAAGCGCCTGGCACGCGCTGCGCAGGCGAGCCGACCCCTCGGCGACGCTGGGCGTCCCCGGCGTGGTGAGCGTCGGGCTCAGATCGTCGGCCTCCCACGCCGACTCGCTCGCGCGGCTGCACAGCCTGCTCGAGGCGCCACGACGCCTGCACGAACGGACGGGCAGACGCTGCCTGGTTGCCTACGACGAGTTTCAGGAGATGCTCACTGCTCAGCCGGATCTCGACGGCGTGTTGCGCAGCCACATCCAGCATCACTCCGGTGCTGTCTCCTACCTCTTCGCCGGCAGCCACGCCGGCATGATGGACGCCCTGTTCGGAGACCGGCGGCGCCCGCTCTTCGAGCAGGCCCGCGCCGTCAGGATCGGGGCTTTGGCGGGCGCGGACATCGCCGACTATGTCGAAGCCCGCTTCTCCGCGGCCCACCGCGCGCTTGACTCCGATGTCGCCGACTCCCTCGCAACGCTCGCATCCGGCCACCCCCAGCGCGCGATGATGATCGCCCATTTCCTCTGGGAGCGATCGGCGCACGGTGAGGACGAAGCCGGCCTGCTCGCCGCTCACCAGATCGCGCTCGCCGAGGCCTCCGACGGTCTGCAGCGAACCTGGGACTCGCTGTCGGCCAACCAGCGAAAGCTCGTCGGGGTTCTCGCCGCCGGCCACTCCCATCCCCTGCGCGTAACCGCACTCGAGCACGCCGGACTCGCCAAGAGCTCGCTGGTCGACGCCCGCGACAAGCTCACAGCCCAGGGCGACCTGTTCGTCCACGCGGGCGGACTGGTCGAGCTCACCGATCCGTTCCTGGCGGCATGGGTTCTGCACGGCACGCCACGCCGGTAGCCCGTCCAGGCACGCCAACAATCACCGATCCCCCAGCAGCCGCCGGTAGAGCCCGTCGAGGTCGTCCACGAGCCGCTCCTGGGTGAAGCTCTGCAGCGCGTACTTGCGACCCTCGGTGCTCAGCCGCTCGGCCAGCCGCGCATCGTCGAGCAGGAGCGCGATCGCTTTGGCGAGCCCCTGCTCGTCATCGGCGCCTGCCAGCAGACCGGTGTGCCCATCGCGCACCACGCTCGCCACGCCCCCCACGTTCGTGCTCACAACCGGCGTGCCCGCCGCCAGCGCCTCGATCAGGCTGACGGGTGTGCCCTCGTTGTCGGACGTCAGCGCGACCACGTCGCTGGCGAAGCACACGTCGGGAATGTCCCTGCGGAAGCCCGTCCACATTAAGCGCTCCCCCAGCGCTCGGGCCTCCTCGGAGGTCCGCAGCGCCTCGCGCAGCTCTCCATCCCCCACGATCAGGAAGCGCACATCCGCACGGTCGGCCAGGCGCACCGCTACCCGCAGGAAGCGGTCCACGCGCTTGATCGGCACGAGTCTCGCGATCAGCGTCACCAGGGGAGCGTCGGATGGGATGCCGAGCTCGGATCGCAGGCTCGCCCGCCGTTTGGAGCGCTCGGGGTCCTCGAGGAGGAAGGGCGAGAGATCGAAGCCCAGCCGAACGACCTCGAAGCGCTCCGCCGGCGCCACGCCCATCGTGACGAGCTCGTCACGCACCTCCTCGGAGACGGCGATCAGGCGGTCCGTCCGCTTGGCGAGGAAGCGCTCGATCGCGCGGTATGTGCGCGCCGTGTTCGAGGAGAAGTAGCCGCTCAACGAATGGCCGTGGAAGGTGTGCACGAGCACCCTCTCCGAGCGACCCGGCGCCAGCAGCGCCGCGACACGGCCGAGCGTGCCCGCCTTGGCGGCGTGCGTGTGTACGATCCTCGGCTTCTCCCGCATGAGGATCCGCATCAGGCCCAGCAACGCCCGCAGATCGTGCAGGCCCGGATCGCGCCGTAGGGAGGCGACATGCACCGGACGCACACCGAGCTGTTCCGCCAGGTGGTCCATCGAGCCCTCGTCCGGATCCTCGGTCCCACGGACCAAGGTCGTGCGGTAGCCCCGCGACTCCAGCAATCGCGTCATCGAGATCGCCTGGATCGCGGGCCCGCCGACGTTCAGGCGTGCGATCACGCGCAGCACGCGCGTGGGCGCACCCGCAGCTTCACCGGATGTCATCTGGGGGCGAGACCCATCCTCTGATCGAGCGCCGCCGTCGCGATCACCACGCCGGTGTGGTTCATCAGCCGTGCGCGATCCCCTCGTGGGCAGCGAACTCGTCGCGGAAGTGCTCGACCGTGCGACTCAGGCCCTCGCGCAACAGGATGGCCGGCTCGTAGGCGAGATCTCGCCGCGCCGCCGAAATGTCGGCGAGTGAATGTCGCACATCGCCCGGTCTCGGATCCGAGTAGGTGGGCTCCACGTCGCTGCCGAGCAGGTCACGCAGCTCGGCGAACAGCTCGTTCAGAGTCGCGCTCGCGCCGCAGGCAACGTTGTAGACGTGCCCCGCAACTGAGTCCGCGTCCATGGCCAACAGGTTTGCATCGACAACGTTGTCGATGTAGGTGAAATCCCGCGACTGCTCGCCATCCCCGAATATGATTGGTGACTCACCCGCCATCAGAGACGAGATGAAGTTCGGGATGACGGCTGCATACATCGATCGTGGGTCCTGGCGTGGACCGAAAACGTTGAAGTATCTGATAGCAACTGCCTCCAGCCCGTACACAACGCCAAAGCTACGGCAGTAACCCTCTCCGGCCAGCTTGGCTACCGCGTAGGGCGAAATTGGAAGCGTGGCCATATCCTCGCTCTTGGGCAGGGTCGGATTGGATCCATAGACCGACGAAGATGAGGCGTATATGACCCGGCGGACTTCCGCGTCGCGGGCGGCCAGTAGGACATTGAGCGTGCCGATGACGTTCGAGGCGGTGCTGGTAAGAGGGTCCTGCACAGACCGGGGAACGGAGGGAAGAGCCGCCTCGTGAAAGACGACCTCGCAGCCTCGGACGGCATGAAAGGCTCGCTCGTAGCTCTGTATGTCTCCCTCGATGATCTCGACGTCAGACGCCAGCGACTCCAGGTTCGAGCGGCGGCCGGTCGAGAAGTTGTCGAGGATCGTGACCTGGTGTCCGAGGCTGACCAGGCGCTTGGCCAGGTGCGAGCCGATGAACCCGCCACCGCCTGTAACGAGTACGCGCACGCGCAGATCCTACCGATTAGCGAGTGGATCACGCTTGGACGGGGCTGGCTACACTCGCCGCGATGAACCGCTTGGGCTTGCAGTCCCGAAACGCCGATGGCCGATGGCCACGAGTTCGGTCTGGGTTCGACTCTAGCCTGATTCTCCGCATCTGCGTGGCGGGCTGCACCCTCTGCATAGCCTGGACAGCCTACGCAAAGCCAGCGGGCGCCGGCTCGGTATCGCCCAAGAAGGCCATGTGGGGTCCATCGATACGCGATGGCGTCTCGCTGTTCCCCACCTACCGCGACCTCGGCATAAAGATCTACGAGGAAAAACTGGCCTGGGCCTCAATCGCGACGACCCGTCCGAGGCGCCCTACCAACCCC
>DATCFG010000041.1:0-6963 GCA_036509655.1 Solirubrobacteraceae bacterium
CCAGGCGGGGCACTTAATGCGTTAGCTGCGGCACGGAGAGCGTCGATAGCTCCCCACACCTAGTGCCCAACGTTTACAGCGTGGACTACCAGGGTATCTAATCCTGTTCGCTCCCCACGCTTTCGCTCCTCAGCGTCAGTATTGGCCCAGATCACCGCCTTCGCTACTGGTGTTCCTCCTGATATCTGCGCATTTCACCGCTACACCAGGAATTCCATGGTCCCCTACCGGACTCTAGCCATGACAGTATCGAGTGGCGATCCCAGGTTGAGCCTGGGGGTTTCACACCCGACTTATCAAGCCGCCTACGAGCTCTTTACGCCCAATAATTCCGGACAACGCTTGCACCCTACGTATTACCGCGGCTGCTGGCACGTAGTTAGCCGGTGCTTCTTGTGAAGGTACCGTCACTCCATCCGGCTATTCACCGGAGAAGCTTCGTCCCAACTGAAAGGGGTTTACAACCCGAAAGCCTTCTTCCCCCACGCGGCGTTGCTGCGTCACGCTTTCGCGCATTGCGCAAGATTCCCCACTGCTGCCTCCCGTAGGAGTCTGGGCCGTGTCTCAGTCCCAGTGTGGCTGATCGTCCTCTCAGACCAGCTACCCATCGAAGCCTTGGTGAGCCGTTACCTCACCAACAAGCTAATGGGCCGCGGGCCCATCTCGATGCGGAGGCCGAAGCTTCCTTTCCCCTTGCGGGCACATCCGGTATTAGCCCGAGTTTCCTCGGGTTGTCCCGGTCATCGAGGCAGGTAACCCACGTGTTACTCACCCGTTCGCGGCTCTGCCCCAGGGCAAGCCCTGGTTCGTCGCTCCACTTGCATGTGTTAAGCACGCCGCCAGCGTTCGTCCTGAGCCAGGATCAAACTCTCCGTGAAGAACTTCACGTAGAGCTGTCATTGGTTTTCCGCTCGCCCACCGTGCGCGAACGCACGACCGACTCGCGTCTGCCGGGACCCATACACCGTGGTCCCGACCCATGACGGGGTACTACCTAATCTACTTGACTCTTTGTACCGCCACCGTTCACGCCGAAGCGCACCCGTTGGCGGGTCGAACCTGGACGCACACCACGATCGAGAATCGATCGTAGATGCGCATGCTGTTGAGTTTTCAAAGACCGCCGTGCCTCTTCGAAAGGGATTCCTTCTGAGGAAGACCGTTCGACCCACGCCCGAGGGCGCTTTTGGGGCCGACCGCGAAGTATAGCGCTCGGGACGAACCGTGGCAAGCTCGTCGCCTGCCGGGGCGATCCGAAGTCAGGAGAGGTCTTCCAGGAGCGCGCCAACATCGAGCTCCGCCACGCCCTCCGCCGGCGAGGGAACGCGGTCGCCAGCCTTGTAGACCTCGCAGCGAGGGTACCCCTCCGGGCCGGGATCGGTGCGCACCTCGACGGCCTTACCGAGCACGTCGATCAGCCAATAGGTCGGCACGGCGGCCCGCGCGTACAGCTCGGCCTTGACCCCGCGATCGATCTGGGGAGAGCTGAAGGAGACCTCGACGACGAGCAGCGCGGTCCGCGGGTGTCGTACGGGCGACGGCTCCCCCTCGACGAGAGCGAGGTCGGGCTCAGGCTCCGAGTCCGGAGGGACCTCGAGCGGAAGCTGTACACGCAGACGTGCCCCGGCCGGCGCCAGGTGACGCGTCAGCCGCTCGATTACCGTCGCATGCGCTGCGCTCTGAGGGCTCATCACCTCGACCAGCAGCCCTTCCAGCAGTTCGACCGGCTCGCCCTCCAGCGCACCCAAAGAAACCATGCGATTATACCTCTCCACGTCGAGCCGGTGGATCGGGAGCGAAGGAGCGGCTGCAGTCGCCATCGGATCATTCTACCGGCCCGGCGGCTGAACACCCAGCCACCGGCCTGCCGCTGATCGAAGGTCACGAAAAGCATGAGCCGAAAGCTACGCCTCGCTTTGGACGGCACGTTCGACCCAACGGCGATGACCCCGCGCGGACTACGCCGGATCGTCGCCAACGGCGGCGCGCCTAACCCTAACGGACTGCCACATGGCTCGCCTCACCGCCGCGTGCGGCGATGGCTGTGCTTACGGGCTTGCCGTTCCATCTGCCTCAACTCCCGAATGGTGATCAGCGCGCAGGCCAACACCACGCCGAGGACCATGCGCGCCCTCATTTCTTTCCCTTGATCACCTTTCGCTGCACCAACCGCACTCTACAGCCAAGCGAACACATGGGCCTTGACCGAGGACCGGCATGCCTCCCGGACATGTTTCGTCACCTGCCCCGGCGTTTTCGCGACTGACCGGGACGGGGCGAGTCGGGTGTCGGGCCGAGGATCAGCCCGCGCGCAGGCGGCGGAAGCGGCGCTTGCCGAGCTTCAGCACTTGGCCCTCGGCGCGCTCCGCGGCGACGTCGTGCTCACCCTTCGCCAGCGGCTGCTCCCCGAGCGTGGCGGCGCCCTGGTCGATCAGCCGCCGGGCCTCCGAGCGGGAGATCCCGAACGCCTCGGAGATCAGCCCGGGCAGGTGCACCTGCCCATCCTCGCCGGCGCTGAAGCGCGCCTCCTCGATCTGCTCGGGCGCAGCGTGCTCGACGTGCACGCGGTCGAACTCCTGCTCGGCCTGCCGCGCGTCCACCTCGGAGTGCAGCCACGCCACGATCTCCCGCGCGAGTGCGCGCTTGGCGTCCCGGGGTTGCAGCTGGTCGGGCTCGTCTCCGATCGATGGCTCCTGGTGCAGCAACAGCCGGTAGTAATCGCCCATCGCCGAATCGGGGATCGACATCGTCTTGCCATACATCTCCTGCGGGGAGTCGGTCACGCCAATCTGGTTGCCCAGCGACTTGGACATCTTCCGATGCCCGTCCACGCCCACCAGAATCGGCATCGTCAGGACAGCCTGTCCGATGCGCCCATATGCGCGCTGGATGTCACGTCCCAGCAGCAGGTTGAACCGCTGGTCGGTGCCGCCCAGCTCCACGTCGGCATCCACGGCCACCGAGTCGTAGCCCTGCAGCAAGGGATACATCAGCTCCAGCATCGAGATCGGCTCCGATGCCGACCAGCGTTTGGAGAAGTCCTCACGCTCGAGCAGTTGTGCCACCGTGGTGGTTCGCACGAGCTTCAACAGCTCGGCCATCCCCATCTGGAGCCACTCGCTGTTGCGTCTGACCTCGAGACGCTCCGGGTCCGGGGCGAGGATCTTCAGCGCCTGCGCTTGGAACGTCGCCGCGTTTGCATCGATCTCTGCGGCAGAGAGCATCGGGCGCAGGCTCGATCGCCCGGATGGGTCGCCAACGCGCGCGGTGAAGTCGCCAATGATCAGCACGACCCTGTGGCCGGCGTCCTGAAACTCCCGCAGCTTGCCCAGCACGACCGCGTGACCCAGGTGGATATCGGGCGCCGTCGGGTCGATCCCGAGCTTGACCCGCAGTGGCCGGCCCTCCGCGCGCGCCGCCGTCAGCCTGTCGACCAGCGCCCCCTTGGGGAGGCTGTCGATCGTGTTGCGCTCGAGGGCGGCGGCTTCGTCGGGGGCCCCCTTAGATGCGTCTCCCATTGATGGCCAATGGTAGAGTCTTGCCCTCTGTGGAGTCCGCCGCACTGCCAGTCCGCAGCCGGCCACGTCTGAAGAGGCTGCGTTTCCTGCTGATCCTCTTCGCCGTCCTGCTGCTCGGCCTCGTCTCCTTCGTCTTCGGCATATTCGTCGCGGTCGCCTCCGACCTGCCGTCGCTGACGAAGTTCTCGCAGTTCAAGAACGAGCAGAGCTCCTACCTCTACGACGACGTCGGCCACCCGATCGGCGTGCTCAGCCAGCAGAACCGCGTGATCGTCACGCCCGCGCAGATCCCCCAGATCGCCAAGGAGGCGGTGATCTCGATCGAGGACAAGCGCTTCCAGACCAACAACGGCGTCGACATCCGCGGGATCGCGCGCGCGTTCGTCCAGGACATCGAGCACAAAGGCTCGATCCAGGGCGCCTCGACGATCGAGCAGCAGTTCATCAAGAACGCGCTCCAGGCCCAGTCGCACCGCACGATCTTCGAGAAGCTGCGCGAGACGGCGCTCGCCTACCAGCTCTCGCACAAGTGGTCGAAGGAAAAGATCCTCGCCGCCTACCTCAACACGATCTACTTCGGCAACGGCGCCTACGGGATCGAGGCGGCGGCGCAGACCTACTTCGGCCAGGAACCCGGCCATAAGGGCTGCGGCACGCCCGGGCACGAGCTGTGCCTCCAGCAGCTGCAGCCGTGGGAGGCGGCGCTGCTGGCGGGGATCATCCAGGATCCCACGGCGTACGACCCAGCGGAGCACCCGCTGGCGGCGCGTGAACGCCGCGACGTGGTCCTGCGCCAGATGCTCGACCAGGGTTATCTAACGCAGCCGGTCTACGGGGCGAGCGTCAACCAGGACGTCCCGTCGCCGGCTCAGGTGCAGGCGCCGAGGGAGCAGACGATCGAAGGGGTCGACGCGGGCTACTTCACGAGCTGGGTCGCCCAGCAGGTGATCGAACGCTACGGCGCCCCGCGCGCGTTTGGCGGCGGTCTGCGGATCAAGACGACGCTCGACCTCGAACTGCAACACGCGGCCGAACACGCCGTCGACGCGTACCTCGAAAACCCCGAAGGCCCCTCCGCGTCGCTCGTCGCGATCGAAAACTCGACCGGCGAGGTGCGCGCGATGGTCGGCGGACGTAACTACGACGCCAGCCCCTTCAACCTCGCCACCGAGGGCGAGCGCCAGCCGGGCTCCTCGTTCAAGGCGTTCGACCTCGCCGCCGCGCTCGAGCACGGCATCTCCCCCGAATCGGTCTGGACATCGAAGGAAAAGACCTTCTACGTCCCCGGCCCTCACGGCGTCGAAAAGTTCGTCGTCCACAACGACGAAGGCGCCTACACCGGCTCGGACACCCTGACCGGCGCGACCGCCTACTCCGACAACTCGATCTACGCCGAAGTCGGCCTGAAGGTCGGCACCCACAAGATCGCGCGGCTCGCCCACGAGATGGGAATCACGACGCCGCTCTCGACCAACCCGGCGATGACGATCGGCGGCCTCACCGTCGGCGTCACCCCGCTCGACATGGCGCACGCCTACGAGACGATCGCCCACGGCGGCGAGCGCGTCAGCGGCACGCTCGCCAAAGACGACGCCCCGGTCGGCGTCCAGGAAGTCCAGGCGGGCAGCGGCCAGTCGCTGCCCGACGGCGCGAAGGTCGACAAGAACGTCGTCGAGACCAAGCGCGTGCTCCCCCCCGAAATCGCCGCGACCGAGACCTCGGTGCTCGAGACCGTCCTCCAGTACGGCACCGCCAAAGCCGCCGCGCTCGGCGAATTCGCCGCCGGTAAGACCGGCACGACCTCCAACTACGGCGACGCCTGGTTTGTCGGCTGGAACCACAAGTACACGGTCGCCATCTGGGTCGGCTATCCGAACGGCCTCGTGCCGATGACCACCCAGTTCAACGGCACTCCCGTGCTCGGTGGCACCTTCCCCGCGCTGATCTGGCACGACTTCATGACCTCCGCGCTCCAGGTCGAAAAAGAACGGGCCGAACACACCACGCACCCCAAGGACTCGGCGAGCGGCAGCGGTGCCGGCACCTCGAGCACGAGCGAAGCGGAAACCAACGCGCGGGCCACCAAAGCCCCGGCGCCGAGCCAGACCCCGGCGTCGACGACGGGCGCGGGCAAGGAAGGCACCGGCAAGTCCACTACGCCCGGCGCCGGCGGCGGCGGCGGCGAAGCCGGAACCGGTGGCGCCGAACAGGAACACGCCGCCTCGCCGACGCCGGCGGCGCCCACCCCGGAAGCCCCGAGCGAACCCTCCTCACCATCCGTGCCCGCGCCGTCCACCCCGGCGACGCCTTCCTCGCCCTCGCCGACGGGCGGGGTCAGCGCCGGGGGTTAGCAGCCTCAGCTCGCGCGAGGAACAGGCGCCTGCTGGGGGCCTCCGCGCGTGCTCGTGCGCTCGACCCGCTGATCGAGCTCGACATCGATCAGCCTGTCGTCGTCGAACCAGTGGCCGTACTGATGCTTGCCATCCTTGTCCACTTTCGGCACGAGGAGCACCTGGTCGCACCCGGAGATGTATGAGGTGAAGCCCGCACAGCGACCTTCGAAGCCCGTCAGGTCGTCGCGGTAGAGCCGGCCAAACTTGACCTTTGGCGCCTGCCCGTCACGTTTTCCAGCCTTCCGGGTCTTGCTCTTCAATCCCATGTTGGGTTCCTTTCGGTGTCGTTTTCGGACACCGTATGACGGTCTCGCAAAGAATTAAGGGCATGTGCAAATTTGATTCAAACTCGGCACAATTTCGTCGCACTTTTGTCTGAAACGCACGTCTATTTCTCGCTCGTCCGTGGTCGCGACACGTGCCGGTTCCCCGCCACACTGAACCGCCAGGGAAGCTCGATCGCCTTCGTGATCCCGATCCGGGTGCCGGCGAGAATCTGGGGCTCGAGCCACGCCGATGCGCGCGGAAGGATGCGGACCGGCCCACGGGAGAGATCGACGCCATTCTCTGAGAGCTCGATCCCGAGCGCCTCGGTGAGCTTGCCGGGGCCGGAACAGAGCTCCTCGTCGCGCATCGCGGTCTCACCGCCGATGCCTATGCCCCCTCCCCCCGGCGAACGACGCGCGCGCATCGCCTCGATCCCCTCGAGCGGCTCCAGCGCCCGGATCAGCACCGCAGCGCCGACGCCCTCGGGCTCGCAGACCGCGTTGAGCAACGCGTGGATGCCGTAGGAGCGATACACGTAGGCGTGACCGGGCGGCCCGAACAGCGTGCGCGTACGCGGCGTCAGGCCGACGAACGCGTGGCAGGCCGGCTCGGAGTCGTGGTAGGCCTCGGTCTCGACGATCACACCGCCGGTCAGGGGTTCGCCGGCGGGGCGATGCTCGACGACGCAGCCGACCAGATCGCGGGCGACCTCGAGTACCGGCCGCGCGTAGAAGTCAGGCGGAAGCGTCCGCATCGACCATCGTGCGCGCCAGCTCGATCTGCTC
>DATCFG010000042.1:0-14783 GCA_036509655.1 Solirubrobacteraceae bacterium
CCTGCGTCCGCAAGCGGCGCTCGACCGAGCCACCGCCCCCGCACGCTTCCGATCTCTCTATCCACCATGACCGGCATCCTTACCCCCTCCGAGCCGCAATACAAGCCAGATTGTGAAGGTTCTAGATCTAGAACAGCGGAACCGGCCGGCCGGGGCGCTCATCCTCACGTACGCACACGCCCCAGCCGCCGGTTCGGGTTCGGTCTCGGCCGAGGAGCGCGAACCGAACACGCTCACAGCAAGATCGGCGCCCGAGCGTCCGAGCCAGCTTGGCCCAGACGACCGACGGTGATCACGCCGGAGCGGGACGATCATACACCTGTCCAAATGGCAAATCATTCCAATTCGCAAAAACGGACATATGTTGGGCTGCATCGGCCTGCGCGGACGCTCCCGGGAGCCGGCGGCGGCAGCGGCGCGACCGTCCTCGCGTCCACTAGAATGCCTCTCGCTCCTTCTCGGCCGTCAAGGCCGGGTATGGATCGTTGTCACCGGCGCCGGGGTGTCCATCCTAAAGCAGTACGCAGGCACCCCGGCGCCGGTTTTTATGCCTCCATGCGGGCTCCCACTTGGGGGGTTCCAACTCGTGAACAATTCAGGTACGCTGTGCCTGGGATGGGAGCTGGCACGGCCAGAGCGAGGAGCGCCCCGACGATGCGATCGCCGGTCAGCTGGGCGCTGCTGGGGCTGGTGATCCAGCGTCCGAGCTACGGGTACGAGCTCGTGCAGCGCTTCGAGCGCACCTACGAGGACGCGCTCGACCTCTCAAGCCCCTCGCAGGTCTACGCGGCCCTCGACGCACTCGAAGGCCGCTGCCTGATCGAGCGAATGGCCGTCGAGGAGGACGACGCCTCACGCCAGCCCAAGCCCCACTACCGCGCCACCGCGGAGGGCGTGCACGACTACCGCGACTGGCTCGTTGCGCAGCTGCACGCGGAGCGACGGCGCTCGCGGCTGTTCGCACGCCAGGTCGCGATGCTCGCATCCGCCGATGCGCTTGTCGTGATCGAGCGCTGCGAGCGGGCCTGCCTGCGGGAGGCCAGCGATACGCGGCCCGCCGCGACCGACGACGCCCAGATTGAGGGGCCCACTCATTCCGCCCACCTTGTCGAGCGCCTGGTGGGCGAGGAGGAGCGTCTCGCCCTCGGCGCGCGGCTCGCCTGGGTGGAGTATGCGCGGCGCCAGCTCACGACAGCAGCCGCGCAACCGTCCCCGCAACCTTCCCCGCGGCGATGACCCTGCTCGCGCTCGAGCACGTCGACCGGCGCTATCGGCATGGGGCGTGCGAGCGCATGGTGCTGCGCGACGTGTCGCTGGAGCTCGACACGGGAGAACTCGTGGCGGTCTGGGGCATGCGGCGCTCCGGTCGCTCGACGCTGCTGCGCATCGCCGCCGGCATCGAGCCGCCCGACCGCGGTGTCGCGCGCTTCGCCGGACGCAATCTCGCCGGCAGCAAGGGGAACATGTTGGGCGGGGGGATCGGCTACTGCCGCCGCGGCCTCGGCGACGGCGACGGGCAGGAGGTGCTCGAGGAGCTGATGGTCGCCGCGCTGGCACGAGGCATTCCCCGGTCAAAGGCCCGCGCGCGCGCGTTCGCGGCACTCGAGCGGGTGGGCGCGGAGCAGTGCGGCGCGCGCACGTTGCGCGAGCTCGACACCGCCGAGACGGTACGCGTGACGCTCGCCCGCGCGCTCGTCCTGGGGCCCTCGCTGCTCGTGCTCGACGAGCCCACCGCGGGCGTCGATCTGCTCGAGCGCGATCGGATCCTGTCGCTGCTGCGCTCGCTCGCCGACGAGGGCCTCGCGGTGCTGATCTCGACCGGCGACGCCACCGCGCTCTCCGGCGCCGATCGCGCGCTGTCGCTGACCGCGGGCGAGCTGCGCGGCAGCTTCGCCGCGCCCGAGCTCGCGCCGGTGTTGCCACTGCGCCGCCGGGCGAGCGGGTGAGCGCTCCGGCGCCCAGCGACGCCCTACAGTAGGCGCCGTGTCGATGCTCGAGCTCGAGGGCGTAGTCAAGCACTACCGCGGCCGTGGCGAGCTGGTGCGCGCCGTGGACGGGGTCGACCTGACCGTGCGCGCGGGCGAGCTGGTGGCCCTGTACGGGCCGAGCGGCTCGGGCAAGACGACGCTGCTGCTGCTGATCGCGGCGCTGTTGCGAGCAGAGCGGGGCACGATCCGCTACGACGGGCGCGAGCTGTCCTCGCTGACGGAGGACGAGGCGTCGGACTACCTGCTGGGAGACGTCGGCTTCATCTACCAGAACCCGCATCTGATGTCGCGCGTCTCGGCGATCGAGAACGCGTCGATGAAGCTGCTGCTCGGCGGCGTGCCGATGCGCGAGGCCTCCGAGCAGGCGATCCGCTGGCTGCAGCGCGTCGGCCTGTCCGACCGTCTGCGGCACACCCCCGGGGAGCTCTCCGGGGGCGAGCTCCAGCGCGTCGCGATCGCGCGCGCGCTGGCCGGCGAACCGGGGCTGATCCTCGCCGACGAGCCGACCGGGAACCTCGACAGCGAGCGCAGCCGGCAGATCGTGGAGCTGTTGCGCACGGTCGCGCACGAGCGCGGCGCCGGCGTGCTGCTCGTCACCCACGACGGCGACGCGGCGGCGATCGCCGACAGGCGGATCGCGATGCGCGACGGCAAGCTCAGCGAAGCGCGCGGCGGCGCGGACGCGGACGCGCGGCACCCGCTGAGCAGATCGATCGCCACGCGGGAGTGAGCCCCGTTGCCGCCGGTTGAGCCACTGCGGGCGAGCGCCCTGATGCGCCCCCACGCGATGCTCTACTTCTACCGCCGCCGGCTGCGCGCGCACGGGGCGCAGGAGCTGCTGGCGGGCCTCGGCGTGGCGATCGCCGTGGCGCTCGTGTTCGCGACGATGGTGGCGAGCGCCAGCATCGCGGGCTCCGCCGGGGAGGTGATCCACACGGTGATCGGCCCGGCGAGCCTGCAGATCCGCGCGCGCGACAGCGACGGCCTGCAAGCGGGCATGCTCGCGCGCGTCGAGCGCCTCCCCGGGGTCAGGCAGGCGGGCCCGCTGCTCGAACAGACGGCGAGCATCGTGAGCGCGAACGGGCGGACGCGGACCGTCGACCTCGCCGGCGCCGACACCAGCCTCGTGGTGCTCGACGGGCTCGCGCACACGCTCCCGGTCGCGGCGCTCTCGCCGGGCGGGATCGGGCTCAGCGTCGCCACGGCGCGCGCGCTCGGCATACCGGCGGCAGCGGGCGGAGGTCCGAGCCCGCCCGCCCAGCGACTCGGCGAGGTCACGCTGCAGCTGCGCGGGCGGGCGATCCCGCTGAAGGTGTCCGCCGTGCTCGGCCCCGAAACGTTCGGCGCGCTCGCCCAGGCGCAGGTGGCGGTGATGCCGCTGAACGACCTGCAGCAGCTCGCGGGCCTGCGGGGCCGGATCACACGCGTGCTGGTGGCGACCGAGCCCGGAGCGCAGGCGCGGGTGCGCGCGGAGCTGGAGCGCCTGGCGGGGGGGAGGCTGACCGTGCAGGCGGCCGACGCGGATCTGGGACTGCTCGAGCAGGCGCTGCGCCCGAGCGACGAAGCGAGCGGGTTCTTCGCCGCGATCAGCCTGCTGATCGGCTTCCTGCTCGCGTTCAACGCGCTGCTGCTGACCGTCCCCGAGCGCCGCCAGGCGATCGCCGACCTGCGGCTGATCGGAACCAAGCGCTCGGCGATCGTGCAGATGTTCGTGTTTCAGACCGTGCTGCTCGGCGTGGCCGCCTCGCTGCTCGGGCTGGCCGGCGGCTACGCGCTCGCGCACGGCGTCCTGCACGAGTCCACGGGCTATCTCGACGAGGCGTTCACGCTCGGCTCGGGCACGGTGGTCGGCGCCAAGCCGCTGGCGCTGTCGCTGGCCGGGGGCATCCTCGCCACCTGCCTGGCCTCGGCGGTGCCGCTGCTCGACCTGCGTCGCGGCCGCGTGCTGGACGCCGTGTACCAGCAGGACGGCGTGCCCGGCAACACGCTCGGCACGGCGGCGCAGCGACGGCTCGCGCTGGCGGCCGCCGGCCTGCTGGCGCTGACCACCGCGATATTCGCGCTCGATCCCGCGCGCGCGCTGCTCGCGTGCGCGCTGCTCGCGCTGGCTAGCGTGCTCGCCGTGCCACTGGCGCTCGCCGGCGCGCTCGGACTCGCGCGCGCGCTCGCGCGGCGGCGCGAGCGGCTGACGATCCTGCCGGTCGCGCTCACCTCGATGAAGTCGACGACGCTGCGCTCGCTCGCGCTCGCCGGCACCGGCGCGGTCGCGCTGTTTGGCAGCGTCGCGCTCGGCGGCGCGCGCGGCGACCTGCTGCACGGAATCGCGGGCTTCGCACACAGCTACGCGGCCGACGCGGGCATCTGGGTCAACAACCCGGGCGACAACCAGGCCACGGTCGACTTCCGCCCGGAGCACTACGCGGCCCGCATCGCGCGGCTCGGCGGCGTCGCCGGCGTCAGCGAGTTCCAGGGTGGATTTCTGGAGATCGGATCCCACCCGCCCCGCCGCGCGTGGATCATCGCGCGCCCCGCGGGCGCCAATCGCAACGTGCTGAGCAGCCAGGTCACCGGCGGTAACGCGAGCGTCGCGGTCAGGCGTCTGGGCGAAGGCGGGTGGATCGCCGTCTCCAAGCAGATCGCGGAAGCTCAGCACGTGGGCATCGGGGGTACGCTCACGCTGCCCACTCCGACCGGCAATGCTCGCTTCCGGGTCGCGGCCCTCACGACCAACCTCGCGTGGAGCCCGGGGGCGATCTTCATCGACACCGGCGACTACAGCCATTATTGGGGCCTCACCCACCCCACGACACCGACCGCGCTCGGTGTGACACTCCGGGCGGGCGCCAGCGTCCCCGCCGTGCGGCGCGCGGTCGCGGGCGTGGTGGCGGGGAGCGGCCTGGAAGTCTCGACCGCCGGGACGCGCGAAGCGCGGATCGACGCGCTGGCGAGCGAAGGGCTCGGCCAGCTCGGGGAGATCTCGACGCTACTGCTGCTCGCGGCGATCCTCGCGATGTCGGCGGCGCTGACCTCGGCGATCTGGCAGCGGCGGGTGTCGCTGGCCGGCCTACGCCTGTCGGGCGTCAGATCCGATCGCCTGCGGCGCGTGCTGCTGGTCGAGTCGGGGCTGATGCTCGGCGCCGGCTGCGTGACCGGCGCGGTGGCGGGAATCTACGGCCAGCTGATCATCGACGGCTACCTCGCGCACGTCACGGGCTTTCCGGTCGCGCGACTGGGCACGAACTTCAGGCCGCTGGAGATCCTTGCGCTCGTGATCTTGCTCGTGCTCGCGATCGTGGCCGTTCCGGGCTGGCTGGCCTCGCGCGTGTCCCCCACCCTGGCCTTAAATGAGCAGTAGCCCGGATCGATTCGCGGACGGGCGGCCGGCGAAGCGGATGCGGCGCCCGCGGCGCTTTGGAGGAAGATAATGAACCACACGATGCATCTCATTCGCGCGGCGTTGGTCGCGCTTGCGATTCCCGCGGCCCATGCGGCACACGCTATGAACGCGACCGACACGGCCCACCTGCGCTACGTGTCGGCGTCCGGCTCGCTGCTGCTGGAGGAAGGCAGGGCCGCGGGCACCCTCCCGGGCAGCATGCGCGTCCACTTCGAAGTCGGCGCGACCTTCAGCGGCAGCTTCACGATCCATACCGGCGCCGGATCGATCACCGGTCACGGCGCCGCCGTGCCGCACGGCTCCGGCGTGTATGAAAGCTTCTCCGGGTCGCTGACCGTGACCGGCGGCAGCGGCCGCTACGCGCACGCGCGGGGCAGCGCGCGGCTGTACGGCACGTTCAATCGCGCCACATACGCGCTGCTCGTGCAGACCGTCGGCACACTCCACTACTGAGCAAGGGGCAGATGACGCGAACGAGACCAGCGCTCCGCCGGCTCCTGCCGCAGGCGGCTGTGCTCTGCGCCTGCCTGGCGGCGACGACAAGCGCCCGGGCCGCGACCTCCGCGACCCTCAGCGCGAAGTTCACCCCTGAGCAGCTCGGTCAGCGCAGCACGCTCGATTTCGGCTTCTCGTTCTCGACGCCCACGGAAGGGGTTCCCTCCCCGCTGATCCAGATCGAGCTGCGCTACCCGGACAAGCTCGGGATCGCGCTGAGCGGCCTGGGACTGGCCACCTGCACGGCGCAGACGCTGGAAGCCGCGGGTCCGCCGGGATGCCCCCGCAACGCGGTGATGGGCCATGGCCAGGCGCTCACCGGGATCGTCCTCGGCAGCACGATCATCACCGAGACCGCGCCGATCACGATCGTGCGCGCGCCCGACGAGGGAGGCCGCATCGAGCTGCTGTTCTACGCGGAAGGCACGACACCCGTCACCACCCGCATCGTCTTTCCCGGCCTCCTGCTGCCCACCTCGGCGCCGTTCGGCGGGCTGGTCAGCATCGGCGTCCCGCTCGTCCCGACGCTGCCCGGCGCCCCCTACATCTCCGTGATCAGCCTGACCGCCACGCTCGGCCCGGTCGGCGTCACCTACTACGAACAGGTGGGCGCCAGGATGCTCGCCTACCAGCCCAGGGGCATCCTGCTGCCGAGGAGCTGTCCGCACGGCGGCTTCCCGTTCGCGGCCGAATTCCGCTTTCTCGACAACGCTTCCGCGACCGCTCACACCGCGGTGCCGTGCCCGGGAAACCGGCGCAGGTCCGGACATTCCTTCCGATCGATAAACCCGCTTCGCGGGGTCGATCGGAATGAAGTCACGGACCTGCTTGGCCGAGATGGAACTGCTTGGGCGAGGCACGTAAAGTACGGCTCACGATGAATCCCACGCGGACCGCGATTGGAACTTGGAGCGGCGGGCGCTTTATGCACTTCGGCGAGCCGCTGGACGATGCTCGGCTGAAGACATTGCTGCGGCCGGGGGGTGGGATCGACACGGTTATGACGGCCGACGCTTACGGGGCCGGAGAGGCCGACCGCGTGCTGGGGAAGGCGTTGGAGGGGGTCGAGCGCGAGAGCTACTGCCTGATCGGGGCGATCGGGCACGACTTCTACACGGGGGAGCGCGAGGGGGCGAAGGGGTTCCCCCGCTTCACCGATCCGCGGTTACGGGACGAGGGCGCGTACGGGGACTACATCCGGATGGCGACCGAGCGCAGCCTGGAGCGCTGCGGGGTCGAGCGGTTCGATCTGCTGCTGCTGCACAATCCCGATCGCACCGGCTTCACGAGCGAGGCCGTGTGGGCGGGGATGGAGGCGGTCCGCACGGCGGGGCTGACGCGCCTGCTGGGCGTCGCGCCGGGGCCGGCGAACGGGTTCACGCTCGACCTGATCGACTGCTTCGAGCGCCACGGCGGGTCAATCGACTGGGCGATGGCGATCCTCTCCCCGATGGAGCCCTGGCCGGGCGAGCTCGTGCTTGGCGCGGCCGAGGCGAACGACGTGCGGCTGATAACGCGCGTGGTCGACTACGGCGGCCTGTTCCACGACGACGTGCGGCCCGGACACGCCTTCGCCGAGTACGACCACCGCAAGTTCCGCCCCGACGGCTGGGTGGAGGCGGGGATGGAGAAGCTCGAGCGGATGCGCCCATACGCCGAGCGCCACGGGCTGAGCCTGCTGCAGCTCGCCTGCCAGTGGAACCTCGCCCACCCGGCGGTGCGCTGCGTCGCGCCGACGCTGATCCAGGAGATTAGAACCCCGCCCACCCCGGGTGGGGGATCGATTCCTCGCCCGATCGAGGACAAGCGCGCCGAGCTCGCCGCGCTGCCGGCCGGGAACCTGCTGAGCGCGACCGAGGTGGACGAGCTGCGCGCGATCGGCGAGAACACCGGGAGCATGGCCCTGAAGGGCGCCAACCCCGACCACGAGGGCGAGGCGCGGCCGGATCGCTGGGGGATGAGCCCCGAGCTCACCGCGCTCGCCGCGCGCTGGGAGATCGCGCCGGAGCGCGACCTCGCCCAGCTCTCGCAGGCCCCGACCGCGTAGCGCCCCGGCCTACTTCCCCTCGAAATGCGGGGCGCGTTTGCCGAGGAACGCGGAGATGCCCTCCTTGGCGTCGGCGGAGGCGAACACGGACGCGAAGGCTCCCTTCTCGGCCGCGATCCCCTCGTCGAGGTCGCCGGCGGCGGAGACGCGCTTGATCTGCTCGAGCGCGAGCGGCGCCTGGGAGGCGAGCTTGCGCGCCCAGGCGAGCGCCGTGTCGAGCAGTTCGTGGTCTTCGACGACGCGGTTGGCGAGGCCCATCTCGAACGCCTCGTCGGCGAGGATCGGGTCCCCGACGAGGTTCATCTCCAGCGCCTTGTTCGAGCCGACGAGGCGCGGCAGGCGCTGGGTGCCGCCGAAGCCGGGGATGATCCCGAGCTTGATCTCGGGCTGGCCGAACAGCGCCGAGCGCGCGGCGATCCGCACGTCGCACGACATCGCGAGCTCACAGCCGCCGCCGAAGGCGAGGCCGTTGACCGCGGCGATCGTCGCGATCCCCTCCGTCCCCAGCTCGCGGAACAGCGCGTGGGCGGTGTGGATCAACCGCTCGCCGCCCGCCTCGTCCATCGACGTGAAGGCCTTGATGTCGGCGCCCGCGGAGTAGAGGAACGGGTTCGAGGAGGCGATCACCAACGCGTGCACGCCCGAGGACTTGGCCTTGGCCCAGACCTTCCCGAGATCCTCGATCACCTGCGGTGAGATCGAGTTCATCTGGCCGTTCGCCAGCCAGGCGATCGCGACGCCGTCGGCGCGCGTCTCGAGCTTGATCACCTCCGCGGGCTGCTCTGAGTCGGGCTGGGGGTAGGCGTAGAAGCCCTGGCCAGTCGACTGACCGAGGCGACCCTGGGCGACGAGGCGGCGGAGGATCGTCGGCGGGGTGAAGCGCTCGCCGTGGCGCTCGGCCGCGCTCTCCAAGCGCTCGAGGATCTGCTCGAGGCCTTCGACGTCGGCCTTCATGAACGGCGGCAACAGGCCACGCCGGGGGTCGAGGCCGGCGCCGGCCATCATCCCGAAGTCGATGTCGCGGTGGGTGGCGACGCCCTCCTCGAGCACGAGACAGGCCTCGACGAACGTCTTCAGGCTGAGCAGCTCGACCAGCTCGGCCACGTCGGGCTCCCCGTCGCCGTCGATGTTCGGCTCGCCGCCCGAGTAGAAGCCGTTGCCGCCGGTCTTCGCGCCGAGCTTGCCCTCGCCGACCAGGCGCTGCATGCCCTTCGGCACGTAGAAGCGTTCCTCGCCGTAGGACTCCGCGAGGTGCTCCGCGACGTGCAGGACGGTGTCGAGACCGAGCAGGTCGACCAGGTAGTACGGGCCGATCGGCACGACGCCCGCGGCGCCGACGCCGGCGTCGATCTGCTTGATCGACAGTTTCTTCTCCTCCTGCTCACGCCAGACCTCGGAGATCCCCGCGTTGAGGATCCGGTTGACGACAAAGCCTGGCACCTCGGCGCAGGTGATCGGCTGCTTGCGGATCGCCTGGGCGAAGGTGACGGCGGCGCCGACGGTCTCCGCCGCGGTCTCCTCGCCCTCGACGATCTCGATCAGCGGCATCACCGAAGCCGGGTAGAAGTAATGGAAGCCGATGACCTTCTCCGGGCGCAGCGTCGCTTCGCCGATCTCCGTGATCGACAGCGAGGAGGTGTTCGAGGCGAGGATCGCGTGGCCGGGCGTGGCCGCGTCGAGCTCGGCGAAGACGGCCCGCTTGATCTCGATCTTCTCCGGCACGGCCTCGATCACGAAGTCGACGTCGCCGAAGTCCTTGTAGGAGGTCGTGCCGTCGATCCGCCCGAGCACCTCCTCGATCTGCGCCTTGCCCTGCTCCTCGGTCAGCTTGCCCTTCTCGACGAGCTTCCCGATCTGTCCGGTGCTGACGTTGCGAGCCTCGTCGAGGCCGGCCTGCACGAGCGCGTCGTCGATGTCCTTCAGCACCACCGGGATCCCCGCCGCCGCGATCGTCTGGGCGATCTGGCCACCCATCGTCCCGGCGCCCACGACAGCAGCCTTGAATACGAACATCAGACCGCCACCGGCTCCTCGACGCGCCGCGGGAGCAGCGTTTCGCGCGCGATCACGAGACGCTGGATCTGCGAGGTGCCCTCGTAGAGCTGCATGATCTTCGCGTCGCGGAACAGCTTCTCGACGGGGTAGTCCTTGATGAAGCCGTAACCGCCGTAGACCTGCACGGCGTCGGTCGCGATCTTCATCGCCGCGTCGGCGGCGAAGCGCTTGGCGTGCGAGGAGATCAGCGTGTTGCGTTCGCCGTTGTCCAGCATCACGGCGCCCTTCCAGGTCAGCAGCCGCGCGGCCTCGACTTCGGTGGCCATGTCGGCGATCATGAACTGGATCGCCTGGTGCATCGCGATCGGCACGCCGAACTGGACGCGTTCCTTGGAGTAGTCGGTCGCGAACTCGAAGGCGGCGCGGGCGATGCCGACGGCCATCGCGGCGACGCCGGGCCGCGTGCGGTCGAGCGTCATCATCGCGAGCTTGAAGCCCGCGTTTTCCTCGCCGAGCAGGTTCTCGGCCGGGACCTCGACGTCGTTGAAGGAGATCGTCGCCGTATTCGACGCGCGCTGTCCGAGCTTGTCCTCCTTCTTGTCGACGACCACGCCCCAGTCGCGCTCGACGACGAACGCGGAGATGCCGCGGTGGCCGGCATCTTTGTCGGTCTTCGCGTAGACGGTGTAGTAGTCGGCGTAGCCGCCGTTGGTGATGAAGCACTTCGAGCCGTTGATCACGTACTTGTCGCCCCGCTTGACGGCGGTCGTGCGCATTCCCGAGACGTCGGAGCCCGCGTCGGGCTCGGTCAGGCAGAAGGAGGCGAGCTTCGGAGCTTCGGTGAGCATCCCGAGGTACTTCTTCTTCGTCTCCTCCGAGCCGCCGAGCATGATCGGCGCGGCCGCCAGGCCGTTGCAGCCGAGCGAGGTCTGGATGCCCGAGCAGCCCCAGGAGAGCTCCTCCTCGATCAGACAGCCCTCGAGGTAGCCCGCGCCGGCGCCGCCGTACTCCTCGGAGATGTGCGAGTTCATCAACCCGACATCCCACGCCTTCTCGATGATGTCCTGCGGCCAGGTCCCGTCCTTGTCGTACTCCCAGGCGACGGGGCGGATCTCCTTCTCGGCGAAATCGTGCGCCATCTCGCGCAGGTTCTTCTGCTCGTCTGTGAGCGTGAAATCGACCATTTCTCTCTGCGATCTCCTTCTAGATTGACCAGTCAGTCAACCTGCAGGGTAGCGGAGAGCCACCGAATTGCGCGACAATCGTGCGGTGGAGGGCAGCTTCTCGATCGTGACGCTGGGCGTGGTGGTGCTGTCGGTCCTGGTGATGCTGGTGGTCCTTGTAGTCAGCAATCGGGGCTCAAACGGCGAGAGCGTGTACGACCAGATCGGCCGGGGCGGGATGACGCGTGACAGCGAAGCCCCGCCGCAGTCAATGTCCGCGGCCGCGGCGGGGTGGGTGGGGGTCGATACCCCCGCTGGCCGATCTTCGATCGGTCGCGCCGAGCAGGAGCGCGAGGTGCGCCAGATGCTCTCCGCGCGCAGCGCGCGAATGGTCGCCCGCGGAGAGCCGGCGATCGACGTCGACGCGGAGGTCGCCAAGCTGCTCGCGCCGCCGGCGCCGCCGGCGGTGGCCGCGGTGGCCGCGGGCGGCCACGACGCGGAGCTCGAAGCGGAGGTGCGCGGACTCGTCGTGGCGAAGAACGAACGCCGCGTTCGACGCGGCCTGGAGCCCCTGGACGTGGACGCCGAGGTCAAGCGCACGCTGCGGGAGCTGGGCTGACTCACTCACCATCCTGGGTGCGCAGGGCAAGCTGGGCAAGGACGCAGGGAGCGACGTGTGCTCTGCACACGAGCGACCGAGGACGCAGATCCAGCGCCGCCATGCGCGCTCAGGATCGGATATAAACGCGGAATGGCCGATCCTCGTAGATACGAGCTCGACGAGCTGAGCATCCGCCCGGGGACCTACTTCAACCCGCAAACCGAGGTCGTGCTGATCGTCGACGACTCGCCCGACGTCAACCACGAGATCTTCGACGACGTCGAGTCGGGCGAGTGCGCCGACTGGGTGCTGATTTCCGACGAGGCGCCTGTCGACGAGCACCGCCGCGACGAGCTGATCGAGAGCTTCCAGGCGACCTACCACCCGGCGGGCGAGCTCGTGGTGGCCGGCGAAGTCGACGACGAGGACGACGTCGAGAACGAGGAGCTCGAACCGGACGAGGAGATCGACGAGCTGGCGTAAATAATGGTCGATATATAGTGCAGTATGGTCTATAGTGCACTATATATGGAGCATAAAGTATCCAAGAAGGTTGTCCCTGTCCCGGTTCGCCGCACGCAACGACGCTTGGCGGAAAGCGTTGCCACGTGGCGGAAGCTGCGCGGTCTTACGCAGGCTCAGCTGGCTGAGCGTGCCGACGTCTCGCGAGGGGTGATTCGGCGCATGGAGGCAGCCGATGGCGGGGTCAGTGTCGAGAACCTGCTCCGCATCTTGCGGGCGCTCGGCGTTCAGGACCTTCTGACCGAGGCGTTGGACCCGCTCGCGAGCGACGTCGGTCGCCTGCGCTCAGACCAGGAGCTGCCTCGTCGCGTGCGACCGAGGAGGCTGACAGGCGATGGTTGAGCAGCCGATCGAGGTGGACGTGCAGATCGCCGGAGAAGACGTCCCCGCCGGACGGCTCTGGACGCATCGGTACGGTCGCAGCGAATCGGCCACCTTCAGCTATCGAGAGGATTACCTGCAGCGAGCCGACTCCTACGAGCTCGATCCCGGCCTGCCGCTCCAAGCAGGTCAGCATCAAACAGCTGTTGGCCAGCCACTGTTCGGGGCGATGGCCGACTGCGCACCGGACGGGTGGGGACGGCGGCTCGTTAGACGCACGGAGGCACAGCGTGCCCGCGATGAAGGTGCGCAGCAGCGCGGGCTCGCTGAGGTCGACCTGCTGCTCGGCGCCCGAGACGACCTGCGCCAGGGGGCACTGCGATTCCGAGCCCACGACAGCCGGCGGTATCTGGCGGTCGATACCGAGGGAGTGCCGCACCTGATCGGGCTTCCGCGTTTGCTGAACGCAGCCGAAGAGCTCGAACGCAACGAACCAACCAGCGAGGATCTCCGCCTGCTCCTCCACGGCGGCAGCTCGCTTGGCGGCGCGCGGCCGAAGGCGCACGTGCTCGACACGGACGGACATCTCGCGATCGCCAAGTTCCCCTCACCCCAAGGCGACGAGTGGGACGTGATCCGTTGGGAGGCTGTCGCGCTCAGGCTGGCAACGGATGCCGGGATCACCGTCCCCGAGCACGAGCTGCACATCATCGAGGGCCGACCGGTGCTGGTGGTGCGCCGCTTCGACCGCGACGCCGCCGGGCGCATCGGCTACCTGAGCGCGATGTCGATGCTGCAAGCAAAAGATGGGGAGCAGGCGAGCTATCTCGAAATCGGGCAGGTGCTTGAAGAGCGCTCCTCCGACGCCGGGGCGGACTTGCGTGAGCTGTGGCGGCGGATCGTCTTCACGATTCTGATCTCCAACACCGACGATCATCTTCGCAACCACGGCTTCCTGCGCAAGAGCACAGCCGGCTGGTCGCTGTCGCCGGCGTTCGACTTGAACCCCGACCCAGAAGGTGGAGCGAAGCAGTTGGCGACCGCCATCGACGACAGCAACACGCAGGCAAGCCTGTCGAGCGCCCTCGATGTTGCCGACCTGTTCAGAGTCTCAGCGGTGCAGGCTCGCGCAATCATTGGGGAAGTGTCGACCGCGACTGCGCGCTGGCAGGACGTCGCACGGGCGACGGGTCTCGGCGGTCAACAGCTCGAGCAGCTCGAGGCGGCGTTCGAGCATGAGCAGAGCGCCGCCGCTCGTGAGTTCATAGCCGCGCCAAACTGAAGGCCTATCGACTATGAAGTCGGCTTCAGCCGCTCGGCCACCTCTCCCTGGATCGGGACCACGCCAAACCGAAGGCCTATCGACTTATGAGCCGGGGTAACGCAACTACCTTGACCCGGGTGGTGTTTCGGGGATGCAATGGGCCCTGCAGAGACCAGCGGAATCGTGCGTAGGATGCGCGGCGTGCGCGCCAAGCATCTCGGAGCGCTCGTCCTGGGCGTACTGGCATTGAGCGTGCCTGCCCTGGGCGGGGCCGCCTCCGCCCAAGCAGCCGCCAGGCCGACCGTCGCGTCCGCCCTGGCGAGCCTGAAGCGCAGCGGCGCGATCACGTCGGCGATCTATCAGAAGGACTACGCGGCCTATGTGGCGGCGCAGAGCTCGCTGAAGAAGCTGAGCGGCACGCGACAGCGGGAACTCGGCGCGGTGCTCGCGAACACCCAGGCGATCGCGGCCGCCGGCGGCTTCATCCCCTCGCGTCTGGCGGTGCTGTTTCTGACGCTGGAAAGCAACCGGACGTGGTGGACGAGCGGTCCGTCGCTGGCTTCGCGAGTGCGCGTGAGCTTTCCTCCCAGCAAGCTCGTGTGGGAGTACTACGTCGGTCAGGGGATCGAGATCCAGTGGCTGGGCACGTTCGGTGAGGGCAACGGCTACTACTCGGGCAACCAGAACGCGAACCTGAAGCAGCTGGTCGGTGAAATGCTCCCGCTCGCGACCAAGCGCGCCGGCGGGATCGCCTGGGAGTACATGTTCCAGTTTGACGGCGGCAAGCCGCCGTGGACGAGCGGCCTGTCGCAGGGCACGGCACTGCAGGTGCTCTCGCGCGATTGGCTGCGCTTCAAAGAACCGACGGTGTTGACAGCCGCCCGGGAAGCGCTCGGGATCTTCAAAACCCCACCGCCATCGGGTGTGCGCGTCGCGAGCTCGCTCGGAGCGCACTACCTCGAGTACACCTACGCCCCCACCGACCGCATC
>DATCFG010000043.1:0-14435 GCA_036509655.1 Solirubrobacteraceae bacterium
GGCTTGAGCTTGGCCATCGCCTCGCGGTTCTTCTTGCCGATCGCCTTGCGCAGGTCGTCGGCCTTGGCGCCGCTGAATCCCGCGAGGTCTTTGGCGATCTGCATCGCCTGCTCCTGATAGATGATCACGCCCTTGGTCGACTCGAGGATCGGGCGCAGCCGCTCGTCGGGATAGGCGATCGACTCGGCGTCGCGCTTGCCCCGCGCGTAGGCGGGGATCTGGTCCATGGCGCCGGGCCGGTACAGCGCACCGAGGGCGACGAGGTCGTCGAACTCGGTCGGTCGCACCTTCTTTAGCGCCTCGCGCATCCCCTCGGACTCGAACTGGAACACGCCGATCGCCTGGCCGGCGGCCAGCATCTCGTAGGTCGGCGCGTGGTCGAGCGGCAGCGTGCTCATGTCCGGCCGGTCGCCGGTGGAGCGCTGCACGATGTCGAGCGCGTCCTCGATCACGTCGAGGTTGCGTAGGCCCAGGAAGTCCATCTTGAGCAGGCCGAGCTGCTCGACGGGCTTCATCGAGAACTGGGTGACCGTGCGAAAGACCCGCTCGCCGTTGTCGTCGACGCCAGCATCGGCGATCTGCAGCGGCAGGATGTCGGTCAGCGGCCGGTCGGAGATGACGACGGCAGCGGCATGGATCGAGGAGTTGCGAACGATGCCCTCGAGGCCCTGGGCGACGTCGATGATCTGCTTGGCCGTCCCGTCGCGGTCGACCTCGGCGCGCAGCGGCTGGCCGGGCGCCAGGCACTCGGCAAAGCTCGGGGACCGCCCCATGATCGGATCGGGAATCAGCTTGGCCAGCCGGTCGCCGGCGCCGTAGTCATGGCCGAGCACGCGGGCGGCGTCACGGGTGGCGGCGCGCGGGAGCATCTTGCCGAAGGTGACGATCTGGGCGACCGCCTCCTTGCCGTACTTGTCGGTCACGTAGCGGATGACGCGCTCGCGGCCGCGCACCGAGAAGTCCATGTCGATATCGGGCATCGACACCCGCTCGGGGTTGAGGAAGCGCTCGAACAGCAGGTCGTAGCGCAGCGGGTCGACGTCGGTGATCGCCAGGCAGTAGGCGACGATCGAGCCGGCGGCCGAGCCGCGGCCGGGGCCGACCGCGATGCCGTTCTCCTTGGCGAACTTGACGAAGTCCCAGACGATCAGGAAGTAGGCGTTGAAGCCCATCCGGTCGATCACGTCGAGCTCCATCTCCATCCGCTCGACCGCCTCAGCCGGAGGCGGGTCGCCGTAGCGCAGGCGCAGGCCCTCCTGCACCCGCGCGCGCAGGTACTCGCGCTCGGGGGCGCCGTCGGGCGTCGGGTAGCTGGGGATCAGCTGCTTGTCGAGCTCGAGCTCCACCGAGCAGCGCTCGGCGATCTCGACGGTGCTGGCGATCGCCTCGGGCCACTCCGCGAAGGCGACGACCATTTCCGCGGAGTCGCGCAGGTAGAACTCGTTGGTCTCGAAGATCATCTTCGGCGACGCGAGCGTGCTCTTGGTCTGTACGCACAACAGCGCCGTATGGTGGCCGTGATCCTCACGGCGCAGGTAGTGCACGTCGCCGGTTCCCACCAGGCTGCCCCCGACTTCGCGGGCGATGCGGACGATGCCCTCGTTGCACTTGTCCTGGTCGGCGAGCCCGTTCTTCTGCACCTCGAAGTAGACGTTCTGCTCACCGAAGATTCCGCGCAGCTCCTCGGCGTGCGCGCGTGCGTCATCGGGGCGATCCTCGAGCAGGCGCTGGCAGAAACGCGAGGCAAGGCAGCCCGTGAGCGCGATCACCCCCTCCGAGTGACGCTCGACCTGGGCAAGGTCAAGCGTCGGCTTGCCGCGGTGCAGACCTTCGAGGAAGCCGGCCGAGGAGAGCTTGACGAGGTTGCGATAGCCGGCGTCGTCGGCGGCGAGCAGCGTCAGATGGTTGCGCTCGACGCGGGTGGATGGGCTCCCCGTCCTCACGGTCGCCTGCGTGTGGTCCTCGACGAGGTAGATCTCGCAGCCGACGATCGGCTTGACCCCATGCTTGGCGCAGGCCTTGTGCAGCTCGACCGCGCCGTTCATCACACCGTGGTCGGTCAGGCCGAGGGCGGGCTGACCGAACTCCGCGGCGCGCGCCGCGAGCGCGTCGATCTTGCAGGCGCCGTCGAGCAGCGAGTACTCGGAGTGTACGTGCAGGTGGGCGCAGGCGGGGGTGCTCACTGGGCTTGGATGTTAGGCGGCTCGGCGGCGGCTGAGCGACGCTCGCGCCGCTGTTTGCGCCTTAACTTCACACGCCCCAGCAGCGACATGCTGTGCCTGTGGGGCGGGCGCTGTTCGGCGGCCACGACGGACGGCCGATCAAGCTCCGCAGAAGGTCCCGGGGCGGGGGCCTGGGCGAGCTCCCCGGGTTCGCCGGCGGGGTCGCCGAGGAGCTCTCCGGGCTCGCTCGCGGCGGCCTCGGCGCGCGCGCGCAGCCGTTCGACGGCGGCCGCAAGGGCGTCGGCGAGCTCCTCGCGGTGCTCGGCGGGCGCCACCGGCCGTTGGGTCGTCCCCCCCGCGCTCGGTTCGCGTGTCGCCGCGACCCGCAGCTGGGCCATCGTGCCCTTCAGCTCCGCGACCAGCCGCTCCATCCGCCGGTAACCGGCGCGCATCTCCACGAGCCGCCGTTCGGCCTCCAAGCGCGCCGTGCGCTCGCCGTCGATCTCGTGGCGAATCTCCAGCGCGTGGCGCTCGAGCTCGGCGAAGCGCGCGCGCAGCTCCCGCTCGCCGGCCGCGCGCAGCTCGCCCAGCTCGGCAATGGCGGCCTGTTCGGCCTCGTCGAGCTCGCGCTGGGCGCTCTCCAGGCGCTGGGAGAGCTCACGCGCGTGATGCTCGCTGGCGCCCAGGCGGCGGGTGAGGCGGTCGATCTCGGCGCGGCTGTCGCGCTCGGAGCGCGCGCGGCGATCCTCGGCCTCGACGCGCAGCTGCTGCTCGGCGTACTCGTGCTGCTTGACGCGACGCAGCTCGTGCTCGCGCTCGGCCACCGACGCCTGCTCGGCGATCAGCCGCTCGGCGAAGACCGCCCGCTCCTCGGCCGCCTCCCGCACCTGCTCGCGCAGGCTGGAGAGATGGCTCTCGAGCGTCTGCACGGTGGCCTCGGCCACCTCGGCGCGGCGCGTGAGCGCGTCCGTCGGATCGGCCTGCCCGGGGTTGGCCTGTCCGGCATGGGCGGGGTCCGCGGGAGGGTTGGCGAGAGCGTGGGCCGGAGGGCGAGCGGAAGGGTGGGCGGGGTCCAAATCGATCGCGCGGCGCGCGCGGCGCTCGGCCAGCAGATCGTGCTCGCTCGGCCGCGGCGGCCCGGCGGGCTTCTCTGATTCCTCGGGCATCACGATACCGCCCAGGCTATGGATGAGACCGGACGCGACCGGCGGGGTCCGGGGTTATTCGTTGTGCAGGCGCCAGGCCATCCGCGACTGCAGCGAGAACAGCTCGATGAAGCCGGGGGAGGCGGTCTGGGAGAAGAGGCCGCCGGACTCGGCGAAGGAGGCAAGGCTTGCGTCGTAGACGGCCGCCGGCGCGGCGCGCGTGACGACGCGGGCGTGGCCCTTGAAGAGCTTGACCCCGACGGTCCCCGAAACGTACTCGCTCGCGTGCTCCATGTAGGCGTCGAGATCGGCGCGCAGCGGCTCCCACCACAGCCCGGCATAGACGAGGTAGGCCCACTGGCGCTCGAGGGTGGCCTTGAACTGGTTCTGGTGGATCGTGCTGACGAGCCGCTCGAGCTCGCGGTGGGCGGGCAGCAGGATCGCGGCGGCGGGCACCTCGTAGATGTCGCGGACCTTCAGCCCAACGATCCGGTCCTCGATGTGGTCGACGATCCCCACACCATGTCTTGCGCCGATCTCGGCAGTTCGTTCGAGCAGCTCCACGAGCCCCAGGCGCTCGCCGCCGAGCGCCACGGGAACGCCGCGCTCGAACTCGATCTCCAAGACCTCGGCCTCGTCTGGCGCGCGCTCGGGGGGAGTGACGAGCTGGAAGACGTCCTCCTCGGGCGCGTGGTCGAGGTCCTCGATCCAGCGGCCCTCCGAGGAGCGGCCCCAGAGGTTGTCGTCGATCGAGTAGGGCGCTTCTGACTCGGCCCCCCCGCCGGACTTGATCGGGATGGAGTGCTCGTGCGCGTAGGCGATCTCCTCCTCGCGGCCCATCTGCCAGGAGCGCACGGGCGCAATCACCTTCAGCTCGGGGGCGAGCGTGGCGACGGTCGCCTCGATCCGCACCTGGTCGTTGCCCTTGCCGGTGCAGCCGTGGGCGATCGTGTCGCAGCCGGAGTTCCGTGCGTGCTCGACCGCGAGCTTCGCGATCAGCGGGCGACCAAGGGCGGTGAACAGCGGGTAGTCGCCATACAGCGCGTTCGCCTTGATCGCCGGCAAGACGTACTCGCGCGCGAACTCCTCGCGCGCGTCGATGACGTTGCACTCCAGCGCGCCCAGACGGAGAGCCTTGTCTTCGATCGCCGCGTAGTCCTCGCCGGGCTGGCCGAGGTTGACGGTCAGGCAGACGACCTCGGCGGCGTACTCGTCCTGGATCCACTTCAACATCACGCTCGTATCGAGGCCGCCGGAGTAGAGCAGCAGCACGCGGTGGACCGCGGCTGGGTCGGCCTCATAGGAGGCGGTGCGGGGAGTAGCGGCTTGGATCTTTGAATCCTCGGACACGGCGGCGAACCCTATCTCTCAGCTCTGTCCGGCGAGGGCCGCGCCCAAGCGCTCGAGCGCCTCGTCGATCTCGGACTCGGAGACGATCAGGGGTGGGAGCAGGCGCACGGTCGTGGGTCCGGTGGCGTTCACGATCAGGCGCTCGGCAAGCAGCGCGCGACGCGCGACGTCCGGCGCGGGGACGTCGAGCTCGCAGGCGAGCATCAGCCCGCGCCCACGCACCGAGACGACGTGCGGCAGGGCTTCCAGGCCGGCGGCGAGCCGCAGGCCAAGCCCTCCCACGGCCGCGAGCAGCGCGGGGTCCTCGGTGACGTCCAAGGCGGCAAGCGCCGCGGCGGCGACGACGGGGCCGCCGGCGAACGTCGAGCCGTGGTCGCCGGGGGCGAGCACGTCCGCGAGGCGCGGCCCGGTGATGAGCGCGCCGATCGGCAGCCCGCCGCCGAGCGCCTTCGCGACGGTGATCGCGTCGGGGGTGACACCGGTCTGCTGATAGGCCCAGAGCGTGCCGGTGCGTCCCATCCCGGTCTGGACCTCGTCGAAGACGAGCGCCGCGCCGCAAGCGTCGCAGGCATCCCGCGCGGCCTGGAGGGTCTCGGTGGAGAGCACGTTCACGCCCGACTCGCCCTGGATCGGCTCGAGCAGCATTGCGGCGGTGCGCTCGTCGACCGCGCCGGCGATCGCGTCGGGGGTGGGCTCGACCGCGCGGAAGCCGGGGACGAGCGGCGCGAACGGCGCCTGCTTTGACTCCTGCGGCGTGGCCGAGAGCGCACCGTAGGTGCGGCCGTGGAAGGCGCCGTGGACGGACACGATGTCCCCCGCGGGACGGGCCTTGCGGGCGAGCTTGATCGCGGCCTCAGACGCCTCGGCGCCGGAGTTGCAGAAAAACACCTTCCCGCCGAGGCTCCCCCGCGAGAGACGCTCGGCGAGGCGCATCGAGGGCTCGGTGTAGAAGAGGTTCGAGACGTGCATCAGCCGCCCGGCCTGCTCGCGCACAGCCGCGACCACGCGGGGGTGGCAGTGGCCGATGTTCGTGACGGAGATGCCGCAGAGGAAGTCGAGGTACTCGTTCCCATCGACATCCCACAGGCGGGCGCCCTCCCCACGGACGAACTCGACGGGAAACCGCGAGTAGGAGTGAATTACGCTCGAATCCTCGAGCGCCTGCAACTCCGCGAGGCTCACGGGGAACCCTCAATCTTGGTGCCGACCCCAGCGTCGGTGAACAGCTCCAAGAGCAGCGAGTGCGGCGTGCGCCCGTCGAGGATGTGTGCGGCGCTGACCCCCCGGTGGATCGCGTCGAGGCAGGCCTGGAGCTTGGGGCGCATGCCGCCCTCGAGGCTCGGGAGCGCATCCTCGACCTGCTCCGCGGAGGCCTGCCCGATCAGGCTGGAGGGGTCGGCCGGGTCGCGCAGCCAGCCAGGGACGTCGGTGAGGAAGATCACCTTCTGCGCTCCCATCGCGCCCGCGACCGCGCCGGCGGCCTCGTCGGCGTTGACGTTGTAGGAGCGCCCGTCGCGGTCGGCACCGACGGAGGCGATCACGGGGATGTAGTCGCTGGCGATGTGCTCGATCACGCCGGCGTTGACGCGCTCGATCCGCCCGACGAAGCCGATGTCCTCGCCGCCGGGGCCCTCGCGGCGCACGACCCGGAACAGCGAGCCGTCGTCGCCGCAGAGGCCAACAGCGGGCTGGCCGTGGCCGGCGAGGCGCAGGACGATCTCCTTGTTGACCTTCCCGACAAGCACCATCTTCGCGACCTCGACGGTGTCCTCGTCGGACACGCGCAGCCCGCCGACGAACTCGACGGGCAGGTGCAGGCGCTCCATGTAGGCGGTGATCTCGGGACCGCCGCCGTGGACGACGATCGGGTTCAGGCCGACGTACTTGAGCAGCACGACGTCGCGCGCGAACTCCTCGCGCAGGGCGGGGTCCTCCATCGCGGCGCCGCCGTACTTGATCACGACCGTCTTCCCGTGGAACTCCCTGATGTAGGGGAGCGCCTCGAGCAGTGTTCCTACATCACGCATGGCGTCCTCACGTTGTGTAATCGGCGTTGATGGTCACGTACTCATGGGATAGATCGGAAAAAAACACCTCGGTCTCGGCGCCGTCCCCAGGCAAGGTGATCTCGTATTCGACTTCCTTGCCCTTCAGCGCCTCCTCCAATACGGCTTCGTCGTAGTCGATCGCGGCCCCCGCCGAGCACACATGGATGCCCTCGAGCGAGATGTCAACGGCGAGCGGCGGACTGAATCGATCCCGCCCACCCATCGCGGCCCCCACCGCCTGGACGATCCGGCCCCAGTTGGGGTCGCCGCTGTGCAGCGCGGCTTTCACGAGCGGCGAGTTGGCGACCGCGCGCGCGACCGCCTCGGCGCCCTCGATGTGACCGCCGCGCACGACCACGCGCGCGATCCGCGCGGCGCCCTCGCCGTCCGCGACCATCAGGATCGCGAGCTGGCGCAGGAGCGCGTCGAGCGCCTCGCCGAAGCGCAGCTCGTCCTCGGACTCCGGAACGACCCGAACGCCGGAGGCGCCAGAGCACATCAGCACGGCGATGTCGTTCGTCGAGAGCTGGCCGTCGACCGAGGCGCGGTCGAACGAGCGCTTGACCGTCACCCCGAGCAGCAGATCCGCGGTCGCGGACTCGAGCACGGCGTCGGTCTGAATGAAGCAGAACATCGTCGCGAAGCGCGGCGAGATCATCCCCGCGCCCTTGCACTGGGCGCTCAGGCGGACCGGACCACCGGAGAGCTCGACCTCCAGGCAGGCGCGCTTCTCGAACGCGTCGGTCGTCTGAATCGCCTGCTGGAAATCGGCGTCGCCCTCGCGGCGCAGCTCGCCGCTGGCGGCGAGGATGCCCTTGAGCATCGCGTCCACCGGCAGGTACTGGCTGATGCCGCCGGTCGAGGCGAGCACGACCGCGGACTCCTCGACGCCGGTCGCGATCGCCGCGGCGCCCTGCGTCTTGGCGGCGTCGTCGAGCCCGCGCTTGCCGGTCGCGGCATTCGCGCAGCCGGCGTTCGCGAGAATCGCGCGCAAGGAATCGAGCCGGCAGCGCTCCTGGCTGACGAGCACCGGCGCCGCCGGGGTCCCCGAGGAGGTGAAGCGCGCGGCGCTGACGGGATCCTCGGCGTCGCACACGAGCAGCCCGAGATCGCGGTTGCCGCTCGGCTTGATCCCGCACGCCACCCCGGCCGCGCGGAAGCCCGCGGGCAGACCGACATCCGGTCCAAGGTCGCGTACGTGCGCAGGGGCGGGCACCCAGCGCGAATGGAAGAACGGCCGCGGTGGTCCGGAGGCGGTGCGGTCCCCAAAGATGTCTTTGCCCGCGCTCACCTGGAGCACCTCACCCCGATCCGCGCGCCCATTCCAGGCCGACCTGCTCCAACCCGAGCGCTCATAGGAGTCCCTCCGTCTCCGGCATGCCGAACATCACGTTGAGGTTCTGAATCGCCTGCGAGGAGGTTCCCTTCCAGAGGTTGTCGATCGCCGAGAGCACGATCAGCTTGCCGCTGTGCGGATCGGCCTTCGCGAACACGCGGCAGAAGTTCGTCGCCTGCACATCGCGCGTGCCCGGCGGTGTGCCTAGCACCTCGACGAACGGCTCGTCGGCGTAGGCGGCGAGGAACAGCTCGGCCAGCTCACTGTCCTCGACGCGGCGCGTAGGCGTCACGTAGCAGTCGGCGAGCTCGCCCTGGTCGAGCGGCACGAGGTGGGCCTGGAACAGCACCGCGACCTCGTCGCTCGCGCCAGCCGCGGCGCGCAGCGGCGAGAGCTGCTCCTCGATCTCCGGCGTATGGCGGTGTTCGGCGACCTTGTAGGGGAGGATGTTCTCGCCCGCGATCGAGCCGTGCGTCGTCTCATCGAACGCGCGACCCGCGCCCGAGAGGCCCTGCTTGGCGTCGATCACGACATCGGCGATCAGCCCGGCGCGTGCGAGCGGTGCGAGACCCAGCAGCGAGGCCGTCGGGTAGCAGCCCGGGTTGGCGACGATCGCGGCGCTCGCGATCCGCTCGCGGTGCAGCTCGGTCAAGCCGTAGACGGCCTGCGGGAGCAGATCGGGGCGCGGGTGCTCGCCGTACCAACGTTCGTAGGTGGCGAGCGAGGAGAGCCTGAAGTCGGCGCTCAGGTCGACCACGCGCGCGCCACGATCGCGCAGGTCGCCGACCGCCAGCGCGGCCGCCGCGTGGGGGTAGGCGACAATCGCCGCGTCGAGCTCGCCGTAGGAATCGAGCTCGAGCTGCTCGATCTGCAGCGGCACGCGGTAACGCGGATACAGATCGTCCAGGCGTCTGCCGACCTCCGAGCGACCTGTCACCGCGACCAGCTCGAAACGCGGGTGACGCCACAGCAGGTGCGCGGCGAGCGCCCCGGCGAAGCCCGTCGCGCCCGCGACAAGCACGCGCGGTGAGCCGGCCGCGAAGCTCTGCGGCGCAGGCGCGCCGGCCGCGGTGCGCGCCGAGTGAAGCTCAGCCACGCAGCTCACCCCCAAGCTCGCTCAGCGCCGCCACGATCCGCGCGCGCGCGGGGGCGACGTCCTCGTCTGTGAGGGTCTGATCCTGGCCGCGGAACGACAGCGCCAGCGCCAGCGAGCGCCTGCCCTCGCCCACCTGCGGGCCGGTGTAGACGTCGAACACGCTCACATCGTCGAGCATCTCCCCGCCCGCCCGCGCGACGCTCTCGAGCACTTCCGCGGCGGGCACCGAGTCGGGCAGGACGACCGCGAGGTCCTGGCGCAGCGACGGCACCGACGCGAACGGCGCGAAGGCCGCCACGGGCGGGGACGCGGCGGCGAGCTTGCCGAGGTCGATCGCGAACACGGCCGTGCGCCCCAGGTCCCACTCCGCCGCGACGAGCGGGTGCACCTCCCCCACGAAGCCTAGCCTCGCGGGCTCCGCTCCCTCCCAGCCGGCGAGCACCTCGGCGCTGCGGCCGGGATGCAGGAACGGCCAATCCTCGGCCGGCTGCACCGACCAGGCGACGTGGAACTTGTCGAGCACGCCTTCGAGCAGCGCCTTGGCTGCGAAGAAGTCGGCCTCGGTGCGCTCGCCGCGCCAGGATTTGGACGCCCACCCACCCAGCGCACCGGTCAGCAGCGCGCCGAGCGCGTGGTGTTCTTCGACCGACGTGGCGCCACCGGCCCGACTCGCGCCTACCGGGCCAGGCTCGAGATTCGCACCGGCGGACGCCTCCCCGATGGGCGCATGCGCGCCGGCCACGGCATCCGCGGCCCGATACACCGCCCCGGACTCGAAGATCGCGACGTCGGGGCCGTTGCGCGCGACGTTGTGCCGCGCGGCGTCGAGCAGCGAGCCGAGCAGCGTCGGGCGCATCGTCGACTGGGTCTCCGACATCGGGTTCTCCAGTCTCACGACCCGCCGCAGCGGGTGCTCGCCGCCCAGGCGCAACCGGTCGAGCAGGCCAGGATCGGTGAAGCTCCAGCCGACGACCTCGTGCAGGCCGCGGCCGACGAGCGCGTCCTCGGCCGCGCGGCGCACCTTCTGGGCGTGGCTCAGCAGGCCGACGGCGCCGCGGCGGGCGGGCAATGTCGCGGGCAGCTTCTCCAGGCCGTCGATCCGCGCGACCTCCTCGATCAGGTCGACCTCGCGCGTGACGTCCACGCGCCGCAGCGCCGGCACGGTCACGTCGAGGCCGCTCAGCTCGGGCGGGTCGAGCACCGGGACCGTCTGGAAGTCGAGTGCGCCGAGGATCTCCGCCTGGCGCTCCCGTGAGACGGGCAGCCCGAGGATCTCCTGCACTCGCGCCTCGCGCAGGCGGATCACCTGCTCCTGCGCCGGCTCCCAGCCGACGTCGATCGTGCCGTCGGCGACCCGCGCGCCGCAGCACTCGATCAGCAGCCTCGTCGCGACGGCCTGCGCGTGCATGCACTGCTCGGGGGCGAGGCCCTTCTCGAAGCGTCCCGACGCCTCGCTGCGCAGGCCGAGGCTCCATGAGGTGCGGTGGATGTTCGGGCCGCTCCACGTCGCCACCTCCAGCAGCACGCGCGTCGTCTCCGGCCGCACCTCCGAGCGCGCGCCGCCCTTCACTCCCGCGATCGACGTCGGCCCGTCCGCGTCGGCGATCACGACCATCTCGGAGTCGAGCGTGCGGGTCTCGCCGTCGAGCGTCTGCACCTGCTCGCCGTCGGCCGCGCGGCGCACCGTCAAGCGCTGCCCGGCGACGTGGTCGAGGTCGAACGCATGCAGCGGCTGGCCGGTCAGCAGCATCGCGTAGTTGGTGATGTCGACGACGTTGTTGATCGGTTTCTGCCCCGCGGCCGTCAGCCGTGCCTTCAGCCACGGCGGCGAGGGCGCGACGGTGACGTCCTCGAACAGGCGCGCGGTGAAGCGCTTGCAGAGGTCTGGGCACTCAACGCTCGCCGCGGCGCCGTCCAGCGCGCCGGCGGACCCAGGATCCTCGCTCCACGGCGCCGGCGCCAGCGTCGCGCCGGTCGCCGCGTGCAGCTCGCGCGCCACTCCATACACCCCGAGGCAGTCGGGCCGGTTCGGCGTGATCTCGAGCTCCAGCACCTCGCCGCTGATCGACAACACGTCCGCGAGCGGCGTCCCTGGGGAGAACTCCGCGTCGAGCGTGAGATCGTCCAGTACGAGAATCCCATCGCCAGGTGACCCAGGTGGGCTCAAATCCAGCTCGGTCTCCGCACAGATCATCCCTTCGGACACCACTCCCCTGAGCTTCGCCTGCTTGATCTTCGTACCATCGGGCATCACCGCCCCGGGTGTGGCGACCGCGACCGTCTGGCCCGCGGCGACGTTCGGCGCGCCGCACACGATCGTCGCCGGCCGGTGCTCGACGCCGCGTTTATCGCCCAATGGGTCCGGGACACCCACGGGGCCGGCATCCCCAAGGTCCACCTTGCATACCTTCAGTCGATCCGCGTCGGGATGCTGTTCCACCTCCAATACGCGCCCGACGACGAAGTTCTCGACGGCGCTCACCCCATGGTGGTGAATCGCCTCGACCTTCGTCCCGGTCATCGTCAAGCGCTCCTCGATCGCTCCCACGTCGAGCTTCGGATCGCAGTATTCGCGCAGCCAATCGAGCGGAACCCTCATCAGAACTGCTCCAGGAATCGCAAGTCGTTTTCGTAGTAGAGCCGCAGATCGGGGATGCCGTGCTTGAGCATCGCGATCCGCTCGACACCCATGCCCCAGGCGAAGCCCTGCACCTTCTCCGGGTCGTACCCAGGCGCGTTCGCCTCCGTGCTCGGCACGTATGAGTAGACGTTCGGATCGACCTCACCGGCGCCGAGCACCTCCAGCCAGCCCTCTCCCTTGCACAGGTAACAGCGCGCGCCGTCCTTCAAGAAGCCCTTCCCCCCACAGTGAAAGCACGACACATCCACCTCGACGCTCGGCTCGGTGAACGGGAAGAAGTGCGGCCGCAGCCGCACGTCGCGCTCGTCCCCGAACACCGCTCTCGCGAACGCCAAGAGCGTGCCCTTCAGATCGGCCAGCGTGATGTCCTCGTCGACCGCCAGGCCCTCGACCTGGTGGAACTGGGGCGTGTGCGTCGCGTCGGAGTCGGGGCGGTACACGCGCCCGGGGATCACCACGTACAGCGGCGGCGGGTGCGCTTCCATCGCGCGCACCTGCATCGGCGAGGTGTGCGTCCTCAGCACGAGGTCTTCCGGCCTACCCAAGCGCCCATCCACCACCGCACCCGTGACCGCGCCTGCGTCGACATCGGCCGAGACGTCCGTCGCGGAATCCTCGTGGCTGGGACTCTGGACGTAAAACGTGTCGGTCCGCGCCCGCGCGGGGTGCGTCGGGGCGTGGTTGAGGGCGTCGAAGTTGTAGTGCACGGTCTCCACCTCAGGCCCCTCCATCACGGTGAAGCCCAACCCGAGGAAGATGTCTTCCAGCTCGCGCATCGTGCTCGTCAGCACGTGCAGCCGGCCGATCCGCCGGGGCGGATCGCCGGGCAGCGTCACGTCGACGCGATCCGCCTCCAAACCGCGTTCGAGCTCCGCCGCGCCCAGCTGCGCCCCGCGCGCCTCGATCAACTCCTGGAGCGCCTGCCTCGCCTGGTTGGCGGCCTTGCCGACCGCGCCCCTCTCCGCCGGCTCGAGCTCGGCCACACCGCGCAACAGCTGCGGCAGCTCGGCCTTGCGGCCGAGGTAGCCCACGCGCAGCTCCTCCAGTGCCTCGCTGGTGGCGGCCTTGGCGATCTCCGTCTCGGCCTCCGTCCGCAATTGCTCGATCCGCTCGATCATCTCGTCATGACCCTATTTCGCCGCGACCCTGTTTGCTTGCCTGGTCATCTCATACAGCGCCACCGTCGCGGCCATCGCCGCGTTCAGCGACTCGGCCTCGATCGGGATGTGCGCCGTGCGCTCGCACGCGCCCACCACGTCCGGCGGCAGACCCTCGCGCTCGGCGCCGATCAGCAACGTGACCGGACCATCGAGCTTGTGCAGGGGTTGGGCGGGTGGGCTCGGGTCAGCCACGAGCGCCACCCTTTCCCCCGGCAGTTGCGCGACGGACTCCACACGCGCGATCTCCACCTCGAAGATCGCCCCCATGCTCGCCCTGACGGCCTTCGGCCCATACGGATCGGCGCAGCCCGGGCCGAGCGCCACGCCGCTCGCGCCGAACGCGCGCGCCGAGCGCAGCACCGTGCCGACGTTCCCCGGGTCGCCCACGCCGTGCAGATACACGCACAGCGGCCCCCTCGGCCGCTCGGCCCAGCACTGCTCGTAAACGCCGATCGCCCTCGTGCCCGAGCCCAGCGTCGAGACCGAGGCCAGCGCCCGCTCGTCGACATCGACGAAACCCTCCCCGCCGAGCCCGCTACCCGTCACGCGAAAGCCTTCGATCGCGCGCGATCCCGCCCGCTCGGCCGCGGCGATCAGGTCCTCGCCCTCGACCGCGAACCGGCCGCTGCGCTCGCGCTCGGTCTTGCGCGCGAGGCGACGCAGATGCTTCAAGGCGGGATTGTGTTGGGAAGTGATCGTCATCGGTTTGTCAGGTTCAGTTCGTCCGGCAGGCCGTTCGTCCTTCGGTTGGTCGGGATCGGGTACAAAAAAAGCGCCGTCCTTTTCAGGAGCGACGCCCGGGAGGCTCTTCTCTGTCGAGTGCTTTGCCTAAGCAGCCGACGCCTCGCGGGCTGGCTCGGAGGTGGCCGCGGAGGCCGCAGCCTCGCGGGATACCTCCACGAATGCTCGGAACGTGTCCGCGTCGCGCACGGCGATGTCGGCCAGCACCTTGCGGTCGAGCTCCACGCCCGCCAGCATCAACCCGTGCATGAACGTCGAGTAGCTCATCCCGTTCTGCCGCGCCGCGGCGTTGATCCGCGTGATCCACAGCCTTCTGAAATCGCGCTTGCGGTTGCGCCTGTCCCTGTACGCGTAGGCGTCCGCCTTCAGCAGCGCCTCCTTCGCACGCTTGTAGTTCGAGTGCGCCTCGCCCCTGAAGCCCTTCGTCAGCTCGAGCGTCGCCCGGCGCTTCTTCTTGGCGTGGACCGACCGCTTGACGCGCGTCATTTCCCGACCCCCAGCATCCGCTTGATCCGCGGCGTGTCGTCGTCGGACATGATCTTCGGGCCGCCCAGCGCGCGCTTCTTTTTCGGCGACTTCTTCTCGAGGATGTGGCTCGTGAAGGGATGGCGCCCGCGCACCTTGCCGGAACCGGTGACTTTGAAGCGCTTCTTCGCGCCTGAGTGGGTCTTCATCTTGGGCATCGCGCGGTGATTATGACACGGCGCCGCCGGGGGCGCCCGCGTGGGTCTACGCCCGCGGCTCTGGCGACGGCGC
>DATCFG010000044.1:0-3462 GCA_036509655.1 Solirubrobacteraceae bacterium
TTGTTGAGCGATGTCGGACCGAGATGGCTGTAGAGCGTGGCCGCCGGGTAGCTGACGCCCCCGCTGCCGCCGGCGAGGGCGTAGAGCGCGCTGGTCAGCGGCGAGGACAGCGAGGTGCCGCCGATCGTCTCCCAACCCGGTTCTCCGTAGCTGTCATAGATGTCAAAGCCCGTGTACGGATCGGCGACCGCCGCGATGTCGTTATCGAGGCGTTTGGACCCGCAAGCCGTGTTCGCCCAGCCCGGCACGTTCTGCTGCCATGACGGGGCGGTGAGGAGGGTGCTGCATCCGCCGCCGGTCGCGTTGTACTGCTTGAATTCTTCTTTGTGTGAAGGACGTCGGCTTTTTATCAACACCTTCTTTGACGAATTTCATGTAGGGGAGGACTTCGTCGAGCGTTTTGATTTCCGCTTCGGAGAGACCCGACAGTTTGCCTTCTTTGCCTTCGGCGCCGAGTTCAGTCAATTTGTATCCCGTGTTGCAGGTGCCGCCCGTTGGGGTCAACGTCGCTTGATTGGCGCCTTCCGGGATGCACAGGCTGGTCCCGCCCGCGGCCAGCGCCGCACCCGTGATCGAGAGCAGCAGGCCGATCGCCAGAGCAGCCGCCAAACCAACGCCCCATAGGGCTTTCAAGACCCGCATCAGCCAACCTCCGTGTAAATGACGCAATGGATACAGACGCAGAAAGCTGCTCCCTGCATGCTCTTGCCCGTAACTTTTTGTGGTCTGCCACCCGCAAAATCCCGCAAATTGCGGGAGAAGAGGCCAAATCGTTTAGGGGATGTCGTCGAGCGATTCGAGCAGCCTGATGTCGGCGAGGTCTTGTGGCCGGCCGGCGGCGCGCTTCATCTCGAGCAGGTCGTCGCGGTGGGCGATGGGGATCGACAGATCGCCGAGGGGGACTTCGTGGGCGCGGGCGCGCATGTCGGCGAACGATCCGAGGTGCGCCGGGAGCGTGAGGATGTCGAGTGGCCCGTGGTCGGTGATGAGATGCCATTGGTCGCTCGAGGCGAGCAGGGGGGCGCTTGGCGCCGACTGTGAGCGCTGGCCGTCGGGGCCGAGGATCCGGGCGTCGAGGTCGAGCAGCGCTTCGGCGAGGCGTGCGACGTTATCGGTGGATGCGGCAATCGCGACATCGAGGTCCTGTGTCAGGCGCTGGCCTCCGTATGCCTGGATCGCGATCCCGCCGATCGTCACGTACTCGACGTCCCGGTGTGCCAGTGCCCTGAAGAGCTCGCGAGCGTCGAAGCTGCCGGGGCTGGTCACTGGCGGGCGCTGGTATGCCTGGTGATGGCGAGAAGGCCGGCTCGAAGCTCAGCTGCGACGGCGTTCCAGCTCAATGCGAGCTCCAAGCGCTCTGACATCGGACGCCGCCGAGCGGCGAGTACAGTCTCGAGGGGAACGAGTGGGTCGCGAACAGCGTCTGCGACCAAGGGGTCCGGGGCACGTATGGATGTTTTCAGGGATGGCATGCGGTCAGCGTACCGAGGATCGAGTGGCATGCAAGCAGTGGCCCGTGCGCTTTACACGGGCCACCACCACCTTGGCTACTTCACCCCCAGGGTTTAGGGTGCGTAGCTGGCGAATCCGCTCGCTACTTGGCTTTCGCCGCCGCTCACCGAAGCCGAGCGTCGGGCATGCCCTGGGATCGTGTGGCCGGCGGTTGCCTTGCTCGTCGCCAAATATGGTCGGGGTCAGTCGCCGTTTGGCTGGTCCTGGGCTTGGAGTCGGGCGATTGCTTGCTCGAGCGCGGGGAGATCGCGATCTACGATCTCGAGCACGCGTTGGATCTCGATGTGGAAGTACTCGTGTGCGATGAGGTCACGCAGTCCGGCGACATCCTGCCACGGTACCTCCGGCGCGCGTGCGCGGGTTTGAGCCGACAGGTGCTTGACGGCCTCGCCGATCACGACGAACTCGTACAGCAGGGCGTCGTGAAGGAGGGGGTCATCGGCCAGGGCCGGCTCCTGTTGCGCGCGCTCGAGGTGTGCTCTGATTGCGGTGATCGCGTCCCTGATGTCGCGGAGGCGCTCGTGTTCTGCCCGGCTCATAGCGGTGTCGCCTGTGTGAGCGCCTCGGCCCGGATGTGCTCCTTGAGCATGTCGGGGGTGGCTACGTCGACATCAACGCCGAGAACTTCGCTTGCCTGCCGTCTGAACGCGGCAAGGTCGAGCAAGGTGCGTCCAGGCTCCAGGTCGACCAGCAGGTCGATGTCGCTGCCGGGATGCTGCTTGCCGCGACTCACCGAGCCGAACAGACGTATTTCACGCGCCCCGCATCTGGCCGCAGCCGCAAGCAGGCGCTGGCGGCGCGCGCGCAACAGCCGCATATCCGGTACACGCGGAGCGCCCGGTGAAGGGATCGTGTCATTCGCGGGGGTGGTCGAGATGACCACGCGGCGTCCGCATGCCTCCATCAGACGCTCGAGTGTCGGCAGGGTCGGCGCGACGCCGCCCTGCTCGTAGCGGGCGACGGCGGGCTGGGAGGTCCCAGCCAGTGTGGCAAGCGCTGCCTGCGTCAGGCCCGCATCGAGGCGTGCTTGCCGAATCAAGTCCTCGAGCTCATGCATTCTCCCATTATACCTGCTTCGGTATGTAGGCTGCTCCGATCATCACGCCGAAGCGACCGGGCGAGGGCCCGCCGCGACGCGAGTGGGAGCTGTGCCCGGAGGCGATCGCCGCGGACACCGCGAAGGGCTTGACCCTGATCCCGGCAGCGTCGCGCATGGTGCGCTGGACCCGTAGCCGGTTGTGGTGCCGTATTCGAACTTGCACGTGCTGAGCGCGCCGCCCCTCGGGTTGATGCTCGCGTTCAATGTCGCCGAGGTTTCTCCGACCCCGGTGGCCGCTTTCGTTTCGACGGATGGCGCGAGAAGGGCTGGCCGAGATGGCTGTAGAGCGTGGCCGCCGGGTAGCTGACTCCCCCGCTGCCACCGGCGAGGGCATACAGCGCGCTGGTCAGCGGCGAGGACAGCGAGGTGCCGCCGATCGTCTCCCAACCCGGTTCTCCGTAGCTGTCATAGATGTCAAAGCCCGTGTACGGATCGGCGACCGCCGCGATGTCGTTATCGAGGCGTTTTGTCCCGCAAGCCGTGTTCGCCCAGCCCGGTGTGTCCAGCTGCCACGAGGGAGCGGCGGACAGGACTTCGCCTGCTGCAAGAGGCTCTCCGTAGCGTTCACACTGAGTCGACGATTTCGGCGAGGCGTGGGAGCACAATCGCCTCGACGCGCGCCTGATTCGCGGCGTCCGGACGTAGGGCGCCTGCGACCCATTCATCGAAGCGAGGGATGGCTCGCAGCCGGGTGATCTCCTGCGCCAGGTACACCCGCAGATCACGCGAAGCGGCGCGTACTTCCTCTACGAATGCCGCACGCCCGTTGACGAGGGAGATCGCATCCTCGAAGTCGTGGCTACCCAGTAGATCGTCCTGGCCGCGGCCGGCGAATGCCTCGAGCTTTGTAG
>DATCFG010000045.1:0-4467 GCA_036509655.1 Solirubrobacteraceae bacterium
GTTGCGCGAGTTCTTCCCCAGCTTCGCCCGCAACTCGGCGACCAGCGCCTCAAGCTCGGCGACCCGCGCATTCGCCGCAGCGAGACCCGCAACGAGCTCCGCATAGCCCGGCCGCTCTGCATCTTCACCTGCACCCGCCACAACTGCAAACTTCCCTGCAAAACCACCGAATCCTGCTCACTCAGCGCCGTCTCGGCAGCAAACTACCTCACCACCACCGGTCGCCGAGCCGCTACAGACCTAAACAGTTACCTGCTGACTTGCTGCGCGGCGTCAGCAGGCTGTCTGCCTTATCGAGTAGATCGAACGCAGCCTGCATACGCAGGATTGCCGGCGCGTCAACGGCCGCGAGCATCACTCCGGCATCAGCCATCATCCGCTCAAGGGTGAAAAACCAGGCTGCCTGCGCCGCCACATCGTGTAGCCCGTTGTTCGAGAAATTCGTCGGGTCAGTAGCGTAACTATAAACCACGTTTAGCCGCGTCGTCCACCAGGACAGCAATGACCCAAAGTGGGCAGTCGTAAGGTTCTGCACGGGAAACTTGATGCCAGGGACGCCGGCCGTTCTGCTGACGTTGGGGAAGAATCGAGTAGCAAGCGCCCCACCCTCATGGTTCCTGAGATCCTCGAGCTGCCCAAATAAAAATACTAGAACGTGCGGCAAAACTCCGAAATCAACCCCGAGCGCCGTCGGGGGTATAGCCAACATCACGTGATCCACCGTATCACTGAAGTCGATGCCATTTGTCGTTGTGTGCATACCAAAATAATGCACGTTGTCGGGGGCCGCAGAGTCGTACTTGATGTCCGGCGTCAGCGTTAGCTGCAGGCGAACTCGCATAAACGCGAGTCGCGAGAGGAGCCTCTGGTCCACCGATACGTACCAGAGAGACCCGTTGGGATATATCTCAAAGAGCCCTGGTAATTCTTTGATGAGAATCTCCCTTAGACCGTCAGCATCCGCTTGGACGGCCGCAACCCCAAGGCGTTCAATCCGGGCTAGGAGATCGGTCCGCTCATAGAGTTCGGAGAGACGTCGCTGTACTGCTGGCTGGAGCTGAACCTGCAACTTGCCTGGATAGGGTGGATCATCTTCAATCGGACTCCATATCCCGGGATTCGTTAAGTTTGTCGTCGCACTCGCGATGCGGTGCGGGGAGAAGTAGGGCGCAACCGCACCGGCTCCCTCGCCAGGCGCAACGGCCACCCAATGATCGGCGAGGTCATCTACCGCGAAATGAGATTGCTCGATCAGGGAACTACGGAACCCGGCTTCGTGTCCTGATGGCAGGGGAAAGCGAACCTTCATGCTCGGGGGACGATAAGTCAGTGTCCGGCAGCATCCATCGCCGCCCGGACACGCCGCTACGCCGAGTGCCGTAGGAGTTCGAGCGTCCTCTCCCAGAAGCCGAGGGCGAGGCGTTCGATGTTGGCGGTGCTGGTGAGGGTCTGGTCGTCGGGTCGTTGTTGCTCGCCGAGGGCGAAGAACAGGTCGCCGAGTCCTTGGCGGTGCAGGACGTCGTCGAGTCGTCGGCGGTCGGTGAAGCAGCCGGGGAGTTGGGCAGCGCGGGTGACGCGGAGTGCGCGGTAGCGGCCTCGGCGGCCCTCGTGGGCGAACTTTTGGGTGACGAGGTGGGCGACGAGCTCGTGGTCGATCGCGGTGGGGTGCTCGCGGGCGAGGTAGGCGAGGTCCACGAGGTGCTTGACGAGGTCCTTCGAGCACCATCCGAGCAGCTTCTCGGCCGCCAGCTCGTTGAGGCTGAGGCCCTGGACCTCGAAGGCATTGTTCTCGGCGAGCAGGGGGTCGTAGTAGGCCAGCGGCGCACGGGGTGGGTCCAGCCACTCTCCGGGGCGTACCGAGACGCTGACCTTCAGCGGGCGGCTGCGGCGGATCGCGATGTCGTCGAAGCTGAATCCGACCGTGCCGTGGAACTGCTCCTGACCCGCATCGAAGGAGAAGGCCGGATCGAACGAGATGCCGTCGGCGTCGCGGAGCAGGGCTTGCTCGAGCTCGGGGCCGGTCACGGTCTCGGCCTGGCGGTGCAGATAGTCGGCGTCCTGAATCGACTGGCGCGGGCTGTTGTAGACGTGCGTCAACAGCGTTCCACCCTTGAGCACAAAGTGCTCGCTGTGCGGACCCTGCGCGATGTGGCGCACCGCGGCGCTCTTGGCGACCATCAGCAGCAGCTGGTTGCGCACCAATCCCGTGCGCTCTTCGGCGCGCTGCAGGAGATCCTGGTTGGTGATGCTCACTTCAGTTCCTTGGCGGAGCTGACGAGCGCGTCGTCTGCGTAGACCCGCCAGCGGGGATCGACCTTCGTGCCCGACTGTGGCGCTCGTCCCGGCTGCAGCGTCACCGCGGACTTGCGGCCCAGATGGGGTTGCAGCTCCGCGGCGCCGGGGATGTCCAGCTGCTCCATGAAGTATCCGAGGCGGCGGTTGAGCATCGGGCCTCCCATCCTGATGGCGTAGGCGACGAGCCGCTGCGGGTCGAGCACGCCCGTACGCGCGGCCTGGTCGAGGGCGGCGAGCACGACCGGCATCGGCCCCGCGAGGTGCGGCATGTCGAGCGAGTCAAGCAGTGTCTTCTCCAGGTCGGCGATCCAGACCCCCGCCTCGTAGTCGTCGCTTCGCGAGAAGCCGAAGAACTTACGTTGCGCAACGCGGACGAACCGCACGGCCTGCTCTCCCAGATGCACCGGGCGCTTGCGGACCGTCACGGCGCACAGCACGGTGCGGGACTGTTGCTCGATCAGCCCGTGATGCCACAGGCCCGTGTGCCACGAGAGGTAGTAGCTGTGGTCCAGCCGACGGAGCACGAGATCGGCCACCGGCTCGAGATCGTCCAGGCGCGGGCGTGGGCTGAGCACGCCTGGGCGGTTGACAAGGTACCGGCCCGCTTGCAGACGGTGGGCCTGGCCCTCGGCCACCATCCGCCGCAGCAGGCTTTCCACATCCGGCGTCCGTTGCCCGCGAGCGCTCGCAAACCGCTCCAGCTCCGGCCCATCCAGCGAGAGGTCGAAAGGGCTGCTCACCCGCTCGGGATCGCGCTCGTCCTGGGCCTTCAAGTAGTCCTGGAGAAGATGTCGCGCTGTCGCCGGCCTAGCCATAACACCGGATACGTTACACGATTGGTCGTCCATTCGTGCTACGTTTCCAGCTAAACCGTGGATGGCGCGTCGCGGGGGCTCGGCTCGGGGGCTGGGGCGTTTGTGGTTGCGGCGTTCGCGCCTCCGAATGCCCGCTCGGCGAAGGCGGCGCCGCCGGCGGGGTCGGGGGCGAAGTCGGCGTAGACGAGGGTGGTTGTGAAGTCGCGGTGGCCCATCCACTCCTGCAGGGTTCGCATCGGGACGCCGACGGCGGCCATGCGGGTGCCGAAGGTGTGGCGCAGGGAGTGGAAGGTGATGCCGCCCTGCCGGCCGCAGCGCTCCTTCATGCCGGCGTTCTTCATCGCGTCGTAGAAGCGTTCTCGCAGCTTGGAGGCGTCGTAGGGGTTGCCGGTGTGGGGGTGGCAGAAGACGAGGTCGTCGTCTGTGCGGTAGGCGGAGTGCTGGAAGTGGCGCTCGAGCTCGGCGGCGGCGCGGTCGGCCATCGGCACTGCGCGGCTGGAGCGTCGCGACTTGGGGGTGCCCCACTCGCCGCGGGTGTAGTTGCGTCGTACGCGCACGACTCCTGCGGTCCAGTCGACGTCGCGCCAGCGCAACGCTACGAGCTCGCCCTGGCGCAGGCCGGTCATCGCCGCGAGCGTGTAGAGGGCGTGATCGGTCGGACCAAGAACATCCTCGCGCGGCACGGCTCGCAGCAGGGCCTCCAGCTCCTCGCTGCTCAGGAAGCGAATATCGGGATCGGCCTGCGCGGCACGCGGGCGGTCCGTCGCGGCGACCGGGTTCGCGCTCGCCCACCCGCGCTTGATCGCGAACTGGAAGACGCCGTGGGCGAAGTTCAGGTGGTTGGTGATCGTCTTCACGGCGAGCCCATCACGGGACTTCGCCGCGATGTAAGCGGCGACGTCGTCGGGCTTGATCTTCTCGATCGCGGTCGTGTGGAAGTGCGGCGCGAGGTGGCGACGGATCATGATCTTGTAGTCCTGCACTGTCGATGCCTTGCGTTGCAGCACATGCTCGACGTGGTGGACGTAGCGCTCGGCGGCCTCCCCGAAGTCGATCCGTTCCTCGGGCGCGAGCACCTTGACCTCGCTCATCATCCGGCGCAGCGTTGCCTCGGCCTGCTTGCGCGTGATGCCGTCGCTTGAGCCGACCGGCCTGACCGGGCCGAGCCTGCGCTTGACCTGCCGTTCGCCGAGGCGCCACTTCCCGTACCACGACCCGCTTTCCTCGAAGATCGAGCCGGAGCCGTAAGCGCGCTTTTCCCTGCGCTCCCTGCTCATCGGATCGGCCCGCGCCCGCCGCCCAGCCCGGTTGACGGCCCGCTCCTGGTGTCCGTGAGCCAGCGGCCGAGGTCGTGCGC
>DATCFG010000046.1:0-23358 GCA_036509655.1 Solirubrobacteraceae bacterium
GAAGACGATCTTGTGGCGCGTGATGAACAGCTCGCGCGTGTCCTCGTTGGCGAGCAGGTCGAGCTCGCGGTAGCGGTAGCGGGTGCCGGTGTCGCCGAGGCCGTGGTGCTTGTCGGGCGGCGGGCGCAGCGTCTTGGTCAGCAGCGTCAGCTCGCCGACCGCCAGCACCAGCTGCCCGCGCTTGGTCTTGTAGACGAAGCCCTCCACGCCGACGATGTCGCCGATGTCGAGGCCGATGATGCGCCTGTAGGTGTCCTCACCGAGGTCGTCCAGGCGTACGACGATCTGGATCGAGCCGGACAGGTCGCGCAGGTCCAGGAACGAGGTGGCGGGGTGCTCGCGGCGGGAGATCAAGCGGCCGGCCACCTGGTAGCGGAGCTCTGGATGTCCGCCCTCATCGAGCTCGTCTGCGTCGTGCGCGTCGAGCACGTCGGCGATCCGCGTGCGCGTCTCCCAGAGGCTGACCGGCGGGTAGGGGTCGATCCCTTCGGCGCGCAGCCGCTCCATCTTCGCGCGGCGCTCGTCGATCTCGACCGCGCCGTCCGGTGGTGTCTGCTGCTGTTGCTCCTGCTGGTCCTGTGCGGACATAGGTCGATCCTCTCAAGTCGGGTGAGCTTGATCAAGCGATCGAGCAGGATGTCTCTGGAGAGCCCCGCGGTCGCCGATCAGGCCATCGGCAGTGACATACCCGCCGGTTTTCGCCCGGCCGGCGGCGCCTCGGCGACGGCGGCGGGCGCGGTGGCGGCGACCTGCACCAGCGGCAGAACCGGCAGCACCGGTGGGTTGGCGATCGCGATCAGACCGCGGGCGGCCTGGTGGATCGCCTGGGATGCCGGATCGCCGGCGTCCTCGATTACGAGTGGGGTGCCGCTGTCGGCGTGCTCGCGCAGCGGCATCGTCAGCGGGACCGTGCCCAGCAGCGGCACGTCGAGCTCGTCCGCGAGCTCCCTGCCGCCGCCCTCGCCGAAGATCGCGAAGCGCTCGCCGGAGGGCGTCGTGAAGCCGGACATGTTCTCGATCACCCCGCCGATCTCGAGGTTGACCTTGTGCGCCATCTCGGCGGAGCGGCGGGCGACCTTCTGGGCGGTCGCCTGGGGCGTGGTGACGATCACGAACTTGGCCTGGGGCAGCAGCTGCGCGAGCGTCATCGAGACGTCACCCGTGCCCGGCGGGAGATCGATCAGCAGGAAGTCCAGCGCGCCCCAGTCGACGTCCTGCAGGAACTGGGTGAGCGCCTTGTGGAGCATCGGCCCGCGCCACACCACCGCGGCGTCCTCCTCGAGGAAGAAGCCGATCGACATCACCTTCACGCCATGCGCGTCGAGTGGAAGAATTTTGCGCTCGGCGGATACCGGCGGTCGCGTCGAGCCGAGGCCGTACATGCGCGGGATCGAGTAGCCCCACACGTCGGCGTCGAGCACGCCCACTTTCTTGCCCTCGCCCGCGAGCGCCGCGCCGAGGTTCGCGGTGAGCGTCGACTTGCCGACGCCGCCCTTCCCGGAGCCGATGCAGAGCACGTTCGCGACCTGCGCGAGCGCCCCCTGGGGCAGCGAGCCGCGCCCCAGCTTCTGCTGGAGCGCCGCCTTCTGGGTGTCGTCGAGCACGTCGAAGTAGACGTTGCAGTGGGTCACGCCCTCGAGCGCCACGACGGCCTCGGCGACGGCCGTCTGGAAGTGGCCCTTGATCGGACAGCCGGGCGTCGTCAGCGAGACGGTCACGTCGACGACCCCGTTCGCCCCGATCTCGATCGAGCGCACCATGTCGAGCTCGACGATCGAGCGGTGCAGCTCGGGGTCGATCACGACCTCGAGCGCCTTCCTGATCTCCGTCTCGTTGCTCACGCGGTCCATTGTGGCAAACCTGGTCATGTAGTCCGTTAAATGACTCCGGGGCGGTGGGGGCCGCCCCGGAGTCGGGGGAGGAGAGGTTGCTACTACTGCCGGCGGGATATGAGGCCGGCAGACTCTCCCGTGCGCCGCCCGGTGTTTCGGCGGCGGCGCCCCCGGCCTCTCCGGGTCCGGGGCGGGGGAAGGTTGGGGTGCTCAGACGATGCTGAGGATCCGCTCCTGCACGCGGTTCGGCAGCTCGGTCACGTTCTTCGCGACCGCGTCGCGGCGGGTCTCGAGCGTGTTCACGGTCTGTTCCAGGTCGCGACGGCGCTGGCGCAGTTCGCGCTCGACGCGGACGCGGGCTTTGCGGACCTCACGCTCGAGCCGGTTGCGGGCGGTGTTCCCGCGACGCTCGAAGCGGCGCAGCTGGGCTTGCGCCTTGGCCGTCGAGCCATAGCTCGAAACCACGTCGTTGACGCTCGAGACCACCCGGTCGCGGGCGATCAACGCGGCGCCGACCGGGATCAGCACGGCACGCTCGGTGTAGTCGCCGAACACGTCGACGGTGTTCCGCGCCGCGATTTCGGTCTGACGGACGGCCGACTGAGTCTGGTGGATCGAGCGCGTACGCGCTGCCTTCGCCTGCGTGCTCTTCGCCTGCGTGCTCTTGCTGGAGGCGCCGGCTTTGCGGGCGGTCGATGCCTTGGCGGCTTTGGCGGCCGGTTTGGCGGCTTTGGCTTTGGCGCTGCGGGGGGAGGTGGTGGTGGCGGTTGCCATTGGAGGGGTCTCCTGTGATCGGTTCTGCCCTCGGGGCGAGGACTCGGGTGACATCTGTTCGCTGCGTTCGATCTCGACCGTGGTCTCAGCGTAGCATCGAACACACGTTTGTAACCCGCGCTGAGGAGATAGTTACAGCGCGACCTTCACAAAGCGTAAAGACCTGGTGAACAGGGCGTATTAAGTCGTCGAGCTTGTAACAGGAGGAACGTGCGTTCGGGCCAGCCAGAGACGCGGTGTCTCCAGCTCCGCGGTGCTCGGCAGCAGCTCCGGTCCCTCCCACACACGGGCCAGCGCCCGCGGGCCCTCAGCCTGCACGACCGCGTCGCAGAAGCGCTTGCCGACCTCGTACTGCTTCAGCTTCAACTCCAGCCCGAGCAGCCGCTCGAGCACCCGCCACGGCAGCCCCCGTGTCTCGCGCCGGCGGTTGAGCGCGGCGCGCAAGCGCGGCAGCGACGGCAGCACCTCGGCGCCGACCGCGTCCATCGTGTGCTCGGCGTGCCCCTCGATCAGCGACATCGTCGCCTGCATCCGCTCCACCAGCCGCCAGCGCTCGTCGCCGAGCGTGATGCGCAGCAGTTCGCCGCGCCGGGCGCGCTCCAGCAGCTCGCGCAGAGCCTTCGGGTCAAAGCCCGGCCCGTCTCCCGCACCCGGCCTTCCCAACCACCCGCGCCACCCGTCCGGGCCATTGGAGCCCCCGAGGCCACCGAGCGAGGAGCGGGGGTCGAGCTTCAGTTGCAGGCCGTCGATCAGCTCCCGCAGCATGCCTCCGAGGTGCTCGCGCAGCCATGGCGCGCCGCCGAACTGGACGGCGTGGGTGAGCTCGTGGATCGTCACCCAGGCCACGAGCTCGTCGCGGTCGACGCCGAGGTTGCGCGCGGCCTGCACGAGGTTCGGCGCCAGCAGCAACAGGCGCGGCTGCACATCGGCGTCGAGCAGCGCGAGGTCGTACTGGCCGAGCACCCTTTGGGAGAGCACGCCCGTCAGCGCCCCCACCTGCGCGCCGAAGAGGAAGCCCGACGCCGCGCGCAGCGGACCGGAGAGGAGACCGGCGAGCGCGTTGCCGCCGCCACCGTCGTCCTCGCCCCCGAGGCGCGCGGTGAGCGGGTCGAGCAGCGGTTTCATCGTCCTCAGGTTCGCCGCGATCCAGGCCGGTCGGTCGACGACCTCCAACGGTGGCAGCCGCGCGGGCAACGCGAGGCCCGTGTAGTCGCTCACGCGCTCCGCGAAGTCCCGTGCGAGCGGCTCGATCGATCCTGCGTGTACGCCTCCGGATTGAGCGCGCCCACCCGCGCCGGCGACGATCTCCCCGATCCGCTGCGCTGCTCCCCAGTCGATCGCGTTCGCGCCCATCCTCAGAGCGTAGGGGCTCGCATCCGCTCCACCGGTGTCGCGCTCGTATCCTTGGACAATGGCACTCTCGAAGATCGTCCCCGCCACGCCCACGGGCGAGCGCGCTCCCGAGCGACCCCGGGGAGATCAGTCGCCCGCGGACAGCGCTCCCCCGGTGTCGCCCGCGGGCGACACCCTGGCCGAGGAACGCGGAGCGGCCGCCTTTCGCGAGCGCTCCGAGGTGCGCGACGTGCTCGCCTGGATGCGCCTGCTCGCCGATCCGCACGACGCCGCCGCGGTCGTGCGCGCGCTCGCGCGACCACCGATCGAGCTGCGCCAGGTCGATCTCGCGCGCGTGATCGCGCTCGCGCGGCGGCGCAAGCTGGACATGGTCGCGGCGCTCGCGGCCGCGATCGAGTCGCCTCAGATCCCGCCCGCCGCGCGCGAGCGCGTCGGGCGCTTCCTCGAGCTGCGCCGGGCGGCGGCCGAGGCGCTCGACGCCGGGCGCCCCGATCTGCTCGCGCGCGTGGTGCTCGGCGTCGAGGGCGGAGATCGCGCGCAGGAGCAGCCGCGGGACGGGCGCCGGCGCGAGGACGAGGCGCTCCAGGAGATGCTGCGGATGATGCGCGAGGAGGTGCTCGCCAGCGTCGCCCGGATCGGCGGGCGCCTCGGCGAGCTGCGCCTGGACACCGACCTCGACATCTCCCACGGGGTGGTGCGCTATCTGGAGCTGCTCAAGCTCTCCGCCCTGACGCAGCGCCCCGAGGGCCAGGATGTCGCGGAGGCGCTCGGCGACATCAACGCCCGCCTGCTTGCCGCCACCACGCCGCTGCAGCGTGAGATCTTCCAGACGTCCGCGCTCGACGAGCTGCTGAGCGAGCGCTCGCCGGGCGCCGGGCTCGACGACGGCGCCGCCGGCGAGCGGGGCGAGCGCGAAGACGACGGTGCGCGCGCTCGTGCCCGCGCGCGGGCGATCGCCCCGCGCGAAGCCTCCTCGCTCGGGCCCTTCCTCCCGCGCAAGGGGAGCGGCCTGGCGCTGTCGGCCTCGGACGTCGAGACCTACCGCGGCTGCCCGCTCCGCTACAAGTACGCGCGCGTACTCCGCATCCCGACCGAGCAGACGCAGAACCAGCGCTTCGGGATCGTCGTCCACCAGGTGCTCGAGCGCTACCACTCCGGCTCCGGCGAGACGCTCTCCCAGTTGCTCGAGCTGCTCGAGCAGAGCTGGCGGCGAAGTGGCTTCGGCACGAGCGACGAGCACGAGCGGGAGCTCTACGGCAAGGCCCGCGCCGCGCTCACGCGCTACCACGAGCGCCTGCACGGCCAGAGCTCCGAGCCGGTGTGGTTCGAGCGCCCGTTCTCCTTCCGGCTCGGGCCCCATCACCTGCGCGGCCGCGTCGACCGCGTCGACCGTCTCGGGGGCGGAGATGGGGAGGAGTACGAGCTGATCGACTACAAGACCTCCCGCCCGAAGAGCGCCGAGCAGCTCGGGGACGACGTCCAGCTGTCGCTCTACGCGCTCGCCGCGCGCGAGTCGTGGGGGCTGGAGGCTTCGCGGCAGGCCTACTACTACGTGCTCGACGACCTCAAGGTTCCCGTTCCCCGCGACGACCGGGACGCCGAGGCGGTCAAGGAGATCGTGCTCGCCGCCGGCGAGGGCATCCTCGCCGAGCGCTTCGAGCCGACGCCGTCGCTCGCGGCGTGCTCGCTGTGCGACTACCGGATCGTCTGCCCGGCGGCGGAGCGTTGAGCTTGGTCCTGCGCTATTTCCCCTCGGGCCCGCGCTGGCGCAGGAAGCGCTGGAATTCGCGCGCGAGCATGTCCCCCGAGGGAACATCCTCCGGGGCGAGCTCGGACTCTTCGCTCTCGGCGGCCTGCTCGAGCCGTTCGACGAACGCCTGGATGTCCGGGTCGCTCTGCACGGCGAGGCCGACCTGGCGCTCGTAGTCGGCGGCCGAGACCTCGAGCTCGGAGACATCGACGGAGACGCCGATCAGGCTTTCCGTCCTGCGTATCAACGCGAGCGCCGCCTTCGGATTGGTCGCCGCGGCGACGTAGTGGGGGACGCCGGCCCAGAGGCTGGCCGAGGGCAGCCCCGCGTCGAGACAGGCGCTGTGCAGGACGCCGACGATCCCGGTCGGCCCCTCGTAGCTCGAGCTGGCCAGCCCGAGGTTCTCGACGAGCGAGGGATCGGAGGCGAACCCGGTCATCGTCACCGGCCGCGTGTGGGGCACGTCGGCGAGCAGCGCGCCGAGCGTGACGACGAGCTGCACACCGAGCGCTTCGGCGAGCTCGACGAGGTGCGCGCTGAAAGCACGCCAGCGCAGCGACGGCTCGACGCCCTGGACGATCACGAGATCGCGCGGCGCTCGCGGCGCGCGGGCCTCGAAGACTTCGACCGTCGGCCACACGATCTTCCGCGTTTCACCGGCGGTGAGCTGGATGTTGGGGCGGTTTGCCTGGAAGTCGTAGAACTCCTCGGAGTCGATCTGCGCGAAGCGACTGGCGTGCAGCGAGGAGGCGAGGAAGGAGGCGGCGCTCGAGGCTGCGTCGCCGGCGTCATTCCAGCCCTGGAAGGCGCATACCATCGCTGGGGCCCTGAGGCCATCCGGACGGCGGTCCCAGATCAAGGGCTGCATCCGAACCACCGTACATCATGGACGGAGTGACCCCGGCCGGCAACGTCATGCAGACGGACGACGTCCAGATCGCGACGCTCCGCTTCGAACAGGAGGTCGACGGCGTGTTCGCGTGCGTGCGCAAGGAGCGTCAGATCTCGCGCGCCGGTACCCCCTACCTGACCGTCGAGTTGCGCGACAGCACAGGCACGATCCGCGCGCGCGCGTTCCGCGACGCCGACGTGCTCGCCGGGCGCTTCGACCGGGGCGAGTTGGTGCGCGTGAGGGGGCGCGTCGAGCGCTTTCGCGACGAGCTCCAGATCGCGCTCGCGGCGATCGCGCGCGCGGATGGGGACGATCGGGACGCTGACCCCGCCCGCTTCCTGCCGACCGCCTACCGCGACCTCGACGAGCTCGAAGGCTTCCTCGAGCACCTCGCGCGCGAGGTCTACGAACCCGGCTTGAAGGGGCTGCTCGCCCGGCTGCTCGGCGATCCGGCGCTGCGCAAGGAGATCCGCCGCGCGCCCTGCTCGCTGCCGGCGCCGCTCGCGGAGACCAGGCCGCGCGGCGCCGGCGCCGCGCGCTCCGGCTCGCACCACGCCTATCTCGGCGGGCTGCTCGAGCACACCGTCGCGGTCGCGACGATGGCGCTCGAGCTCTGCACGCTGCATCCGCGCCTGGACCGCGATCTGCTGTTGAGCGCGGCGATCGTCCACGATCTCGGCAAGACCCGCGAGTTCACCTACGGGGCGGAGATCGGGCGCAGTCGCGAGGGGCAGCTGCTGGGCCACGTCGAGCTGGGGCTGCGCCTGATCTCCAGCCACGCCCCCGCGACGCTCGACGCGGAGCGGCGACTCGCGCTCGAGCACTGCGTGATGCTCCACCACGGAGCCGACGCGGCCAGTGGGCAGCGCTTCGCCTCCGGCGAGGCGCTCGCGCTCTATCGGCTGAACGCGCTCGATGCTCAAGTGAAGGGCGCCTTCGAGCAGGGGATGCCTCGCTAGCCGATCAAGCGACACCCCGCGTATGCCGATAGAAACGGCGATGCCCGATACGGCAACGCCCACAGCCACATCTCCGCCGCTGGGCCGAGAGCGGGACCCGGAGCAAATCCCCGAGGAGATCGTCGCCGGCCGCCCTGACAACGGTCTGTACCCGCCGCTGCGCTCGGGGCGCTCGGCGCGGATGATCGGCGAGGTGATCGTCGATCTCGGCTTCGCCGACCGCGAGACGGTCGAGCAGGCTGTGTCGGCCGCCCGCGCGCAGGGCAGGCCGACCGGTCAGGTGCTGGTCGAGCGGGGCGTGTTGCGCCACGACCAGCTCGCCCGCGCGGTGGCCGAGCGCTTCGGCCTGGACTTCGTCGACCTGGCGGTCTACGACCTCGACATGGGCGCGGTCAACCTGATCCGCGCGGAGACCGCCAAGCGCTATCAGGCCGTCCCCGTCGGCTACACCGACGACGGGACGCTGCTGCTGGCGATGGCCGATCCGACGAACGTGCTGACGATCGATGACGTCGCGATGATGACCGGCCGGCGCGTGAGGGTCGTGGCGGCGTCGGTCGAGGATCTGAACCTGCTGCTGACGCGCCTCGTGCAGATGGACGACTCGATCGAGGACATCGTCGACGAGGAATCCGAGGCCGAGGCCGAACCGGACCTGCTGGCCGACGAGGCCGATCGCGAGACCCCGGTGATCAAGCTGGTGCATTCGATCGTCGCCCAGGCGGTCCAGCAGGGGGCCTCGGACATCCACGTCAACCCCGAAGAGGGCGACACGCGCGTGCTGTTCCGCGTCGACGGGGTGCTCGCGCCGGCAGCGACCGTCAAACGGAGGATGGCGATGAGCGTCGTCTCCCGGATCAAGATCATGGGCGATCTCGATATCTCCGAGAAACGCCTGCCCCAGGACGGCCGTTTCGCGCTGACGGTCGACGGGCGCCGCGTGGACATCCGCGTGGTGACGCTGCCGCTCGTCCACGGCGAGGGCGTCGTGCTGCGGATCCTCGACGGGGGCGTGCGGGTCGAGGGGCTCGAGGCGTTGGGGATGCAGGATGACGAGCTCGAGCGCTTCACCAGTGCGATCAAGAAGCCGAACGGCGCCGTGCTCGTGACCGGGCCGACCGGCTCGGGCAAGTCGACGACGCTGTACGCGGCGTTGAACGCGCTCAACGACGGAGAACGGAGCATCCTCACGATCGAGGATCCCGTCGAGCAGCGCATCGCGGGCGTCAAGCAGATGCAGATCGCACCGAAGGCGGGCGTCACCTTCGACGTCGGCCTGCGTTCGATGTTGCGCGCCGATCCCGACGTGATCATGGTCGGGGAGATCCGCGACCGCGAGACCGCGCACATTGCCGTCGAGGCGGCGCTCACCGGCCACCTCGTGCTCTCGACTCTGCACACGCGCGACGCGCCGAGCGCACTCGGCCGGCTGATCGACATGGGCATCGAGCCGTTCCTCGTCTCCTCGGCGATCGACTGCATCGTCGCCCAGCGCCTCGTGCGGATGCTCTGCAAGCACTGCAAGCGCGCGCTGAAGGTCTCCGAGGAGGTGCTCGCCGAACACGGCCTCGCCGGCGCCGAGCCCTACGAGGCGGTCGGCTGCTCGCGCTGCGGCGGGTCGGGCTATCGCGGCCGGCTGGGCCTCTACGAGGTGATGTCCGTGAGCGAGCCGATCCGCGCGCTGATCCTCGAGCGCGCCTCGGTCGACGCGATGGTCGCGATCGCCGTCGGCGAAGGGATGCGGCGCCTGCGCGACGACGGGTTGGTGAAGGTGCGCGAAGGGCTGACCTCGATCGCCGAGATCGAACGGATGACCTCGAGCCTGTTGTAACGGCGATCGGCTTCCACGGCGAGTCGCTCGTCATCCTCCGCGCGCTCAAGCGCTACGGGCTGATCGTCGCCGACAACGGCTCCTCCCGGTACATCACCGGCGCGCCCGACCCGCGCTGGAACGACGAGGACCTGGAACAGATCAAGCAGGTCCCGGGGTCTGCGTTTGAGGCGGTGCGGACGGGTCCGGTGCTGCGGCGCTAGCGGGCTGTGCGACGGGCGCCTGCTGTGGCTGCTGTGCGGCTGGGGTCAGCGTCGGCTGTTGCTGGGTGCTGCTCGTCTGGTTACCGCTGACGGAGTCCTTGAACTCGCGCATCCCGCTTCCCAGTGAGCGGCCGATTTCCGGCAGTCGCTTCGCGCCGAACACCAGCAGGAGGATCACGACGATGAAGCCGATATGGAGTGGGTTATCGAGTCCCATCGTCACCAGTCTACGCCTTCTCGGGGCCCTTCGGATCATTTTTTCGACTGCTCGCCATTCTCCTGGACGGTGCAACCGGACGACCAGGGGAAACAGGCGACGAGCACGCGCGCCATACTTATGCCTGTGTCCCCCGCTGCCACGCTCGTGGAGGCGCTCGAGCCGCTCCGCTCCGAACCCGCCCGCGCGGCGGTGCTGCTCGACATCGACGGCACCCTCGCACCGATCGTCCGGCACGCCGCCGACGCGCACGTGCCCGAGGCGACGCGCTCGCTGCTGATCGAGATCGCCAAGCGCTACCGCGTCGTCGGCTGCGTCAGCGGGCGCCGTGCGGCCACCGCCCGTCAGATCGTCTCGATCGGGACGATCGCCTACGTCGGCAACCACGGCGGCGAGCTGCTGCGCCCCGGGTCGACTCGCGCCGAGGTCGACCCCGAGCTCGCGGCCTGGACCGAGCGCGTGCGGCGGTTCGCGACGCGTGTCTACACGGCCGAGCATCAGCGGCTGCGCGTGCGCAGCGAGGACAAGGACGCGATCGCGGCGTTCCACTGGCGCGGCGCCCCCGACGAGGCCGCCGCTGCCTCCACGATCGAGGAGATCGCGCGACTCGCGCTCGAGGAGGGTCTGGCGGTTCACTGGGGGCGCAAGGTGCTGGAGGTGCGTCCGCCCGTCGAGCTCGACAAGGGCCTCGGCGTCGCCACGCTGCTTCGGAGCCCACCCACCCCGCCGGTGGACAGCGCCCTGTATGTCGGCGACGATACGACCGATCTGGATGCCTTCCGTGGCCTGCGCTCGCTCGTTCGCGACGGCGCCCTGACCACCGCGATCTGCGTGGCGGTGAGCTCCGAGGAAGCGCCCCCGGAGCTGGCGGCGGAGGCCGATCTGGAGATCGACGGTCCCGCCGGCGTGCGCGGGCTGCTCCGGGCGCTGCTGTAGTAAGAGGCACGTGCGGTTCGTCGACTTCCTCAAGACCACCGTCCTGCTCAGCGCCGGCGCGGCGACCGCGCTGGCCGCCGTCACGGTCCTCGCCGCCGGGCAGAGCTCAGAGCCCCTGCTGGCGCCGATCGCCGTCGGCTGGTGGGTGATCGCCGCGCTCGCCGGCCTGCGCCTGGGCAGGCGCGCCGAGACCAACCCGCCGATCGCGCGGCTGCTCGCCGGCGCCAAGTCGACGACGGCGCTCCCCGAGCACCACCCGGGCGCGGTCCTGCTCAACCGGCTGTGGCCGCTGTTGCTGTTCACGCTGCTGGCCGGCGGCCTGGCCTTCCTCGCCCCCCAGATTCCCGGGATCGCGGCGGGCTTCGCGATCATCTGGGCGCTCGCCTGGCGCCGCCAGGATGCGGCCGTGGCCGCGATCGAGGAGCGCGACGGCGCCTGCTTCTACGTGCGTCGCACCTCGCCGGTGCGGCCGATGTCGCTCGAACGCGCCCCCGGCTTCAAAGCGCTGCGCCCCGAACGCGCCAACGGCGCCGTCACCTGAGATGGCCGGCGGGGGCGAGGAGACAAAGGGGGAGAGAGGCGACACAGGCATCGCGTCTGGCGCAGGAGCCGGGGTGCTCACAGGACCCGGCGGGGCCGTTGACGTGCTGATCGTCTCGCTTGGCTCCACCGGTGGCCTGCGCAGGGCCGACGAGGAGCTTGCCGGGTCGCTGCGGCGGGCTGGGGCAAGCGTCGCGGTCGTCGCCGCGCCGCCGCCGCGGCGGGTGCGCACGCTCGCGCTCACGGATCTCACGTGGGCGCTGGCGAGCAGCCGCGCGGCGCGCAGTGAGCTGGCTCGCCGCAAGCCGCGCGCGGTGATCTACTCGAGCACCACCGCCGCGCTGCTGTGGCCGCTGCCGGGGGCGATCCGCTTCGACGCTCCCTCCGCCGGCAACCGGCCGGGACGGCATGGGGTGTGGCAACGGCCCTTGGAGCGCCGCCGGCTGCGCCAGGCTTCGCTGCTGCTGCCGTGGAGCGACGGCGGTCTGCGCGAAGCGCCCGCGACGGTCGGCGCAGGGGGCCGGGCGCTCGTACTGCCGGTGGCGGTCGAGCCGTCCGCCGCGGAGGCTCGCGCTAGGGGGGAGGGAGACGCGAGTGGCCCGGGCGCCGGGACCCGGGACATCGCTGCTGTGACCTACGGGGCGAACCCGTCGAAGAAGGGCCTCGACCGCGTGCTCGCCGCCTGGAGGGCGGTGCGGCGCCCCGGCGAGGAGCTCGTCGTGATGGGCGCCGACGCCGATGGGCTCCGGCGCGCAGGGCTCGCGTCCCTGGCTTCAACCCTCGCCTCACCCCCGTGCCCCCCCAACGCCGTGAATGCCGAAGATGCGGCCTCAGCCGGAGTCCGCGCCGTGGGCATGCTCCCCTACGAGGAGTACCGCGCGCTGCTGCGACGCGCGCGCGTGTTCGTCTGCGCCCCCCGCCGCGAGGACTACGGGATCGCCCAGCTCGAGGCGCTCGCCGACGGCTGCCTGCTCGTCACCACCCCCGCGCCCGGCCCCTACGCGGCGCTTCCAATCGCCCGCGCGCTCGACCCGCGCCTCGTGAGCGAGGATTTGCAGACAGCTCTGCGCGCGGCCCTGGAGGACCCGGCGCCGGACTACTCCGCGCGTGCGGCGGAGGCCCTCGCTCCGTTCAGGCGCGAGGCGGTCGATCGCCTCGTCGCCGAGCAGCTACTGCCGCGTTTGCTTGCGTAGACCCCCACTACTCGGGATTTTGCATTCTCCCCTCTGGATGGATTGCAATCTCCCCGCTGAAAGCTTTGCAATCTCCCCGCTATAATCTCTGCATTCTCCCCGTTAGCTATCAGCCGAGAATCGTCGACCGTGAGCTCGCCGCTCGTCTGAGTGCCGTTGGCGCCATCGTGATCGAGGGTCCGAAGGGGTGTGGGAAGACCGCCACCGCCCGGCAGGTTGCGGCGAGCGAGGTCCTGTTCGATGTCGACGCGAATGCGCGACAGGCGATTGCGGTCGATCCGGCGCTTGTGCTCGACGGTCCGACACCTCGCCTCCTGGACGAGTGGCAGATCGAGCCGGCAATCTGGAACCACGTGCGCAGGACGATCGACGATCGCTCGGACCCCGGCCAGTTCATCTTGACCGGCTCTGCGGTACCGCCGGACGACATCACGCGACACACGGGCGCCGGGCGTATCACCCGTCTGCGGATGCGTCCGATGAGCCTCTTCGAGCTGGGTCGCAGCACTGGGCAGATCTCGCTGAACGAGCTGCTGAAGGGCACGGTGAGTTCCAGCCCCGATCCCGGGCTGACCGTTGTGGACCTCGCTGAGGAGATCGCCCTCGGCGGATGGCCAGGCCTGCGCGGACGTAGCATCCTGGATGGTCTGCGCGCCGTGCGTGATTACCTGGACGAGATCGCACGGGTCGATGTCAGCCGCGTGGGAGCGAGCAATCGCGACCCCGCCCGTGTGGCGCGGCTGCTGGCGAGTCTCGCGCGCAACATCGCCACTCACGCCGCGGTGACAACGCTCGCCAGGGGCGCCGGCGGGGCGGAGGGTTCGTTGAAGGACGACACGGCGCGCGAATACCTAGACGCGCTCGAACGACTGATGATCGTCGAGGACCAGCCTGCCTGGGCGCCGCACCTGCGCTCCAAGCACCGCCTTCGTACGGCGCCGAAGCGGCACTTCGTCGATCCCTCGCTTGCCGTGGCGGCGCTGCGTGCGACACCCGATCGGCTGCTGGACGATCTCAACCTGCTCGGCTTCCTGTTCGAGTCGCTCGTCGTGCGCGATTTGCGTGTCTACGGACAGGCGGCTGACGCACAGGTGTCGCAGTACCGTGACAGTGACGGTCTCGAGGTCGATGCGATCGTTGAGGCGGGCGACGGGCGTTGGATGGCATTCGAGGTGAAGCTCGGGCAGGGCCAGGTCGATGCCGCTGCGTCAAGCCTGACAAGGTTCGCCGAGCGAATCGACACGGCCAGCTGCGGAAAGCCGGTGCTGCTGGGCGTGATTGTCGCGACCGGCTACGGCTACCTTCGTGAGGACGGTGTGGCCGTCATCCCGGTCGGTGCGCTTGGACCCTGATGTGGGTCGGCGGTCGTTAGCTGCTCGTGGCATGCCCGCATTTTGGGTGCAGCTGTGAGTGCGCGATCGCGCTCATGTAGTACCCGTCCGCCGAGCAGCTACTGCCGCGTTTGCTTGCGTAGCTTCTTCAGCTCCGCCCACGGCAGCGTATTCGCCACGTCCGCGGCGCCGAGCCACGCGCGCCGCGCGGTGGCGATGCCCCAGCGCATGTTCGCGAGCGTCGAGGTGCGGTGCGCGTCGGAGTCGATCAGGATCCGCACGCCGGCCCGCGCGGCGCCGCGCGCGTGGATGTCGGAGAGGTCGCGGCGGTCGGGGTTGGCGTTGATCTCGAGCATCGTCCCCGTGCGCGCGGCCGCGGCGAACACCGCGTCGAGGTCGATCGCGTAGGGCTCGCGCCGTCCGATCAGACGCCCGGTGGGGTGCCCGATCGCATCGACGAGGGGGTGCTCGATCGCCGCGATCATCCGCTCCGTCATCGCCTGGGAGGGCATCCCGAAGGAGGTGTGCACGCTCGCGATCACCCAGTCGAGCTCGGCGAGCAGCTCGTCGGCGTAGTCGAGCGAGCCGTCGGGCAGGATGTTCACCTCGCTCCCCGCCAGCAGCTCGATCCCCCCCAGCCGCGCGTTCGCCTCATGCACGAGCTCGATCTGGCGGCGCAGCTGCTCGGGGGAGACGTCGTCGCCGAAGCCGTGCGAGGCGGAGTGGTCGGTGATCGCCAGGTACTCGTATCCCCGCTCGCGGGCGGCGAGGCCCATCTCCTCGATCAAGCTCTTCCCGTCGGAGGCCGTCGTGTGGGAGTGCAGGTCGCCGCGGATGTCCTCCAGCTCGATCAGCTGTGGCAGCTGTCCGGCGGCGGCCGCCGCCAGCTCGCCGCGGTGCTCGCGCAGCTCGGGCGCGATGTAGTCGAGGTCAAGCAACCGATACAGCTGCTCCTCCGTGGTGCAGGTTTTCGGCTTGTTGGTCCCATCGGCAAGCACTCCGTACTCGGATACGTGCAGCCCGCTGCGCACCGCGGTTTCCCGCAGCGCCGCATTGTGGGGCCCGGAGCCCGTGAAGTGTTGGAGCAGGTTGCCGAGCTGCGCGGGCTTTGCGATCCGCAGGTCGACCGAGATCCCCGAGTGGGTCATCGCCCTGGCGCCGGGCTTGCCGGCGGAGGAGACCTGCTCGATCTCGGGCAGCCGCGCGAGGCTCTTCGCGAGCGTCGTCGGCTTGTTTGTGGTCGCGATCAGGTCGATGTCCTTCACGCTGTCGGCCATCCGCCGCGCCGACCCGGCCACCTGCACGTGCGTGCCCTCTCCGCCCAGCTCGAGCAGCCCCGCGGCGAGCGTCTCGCCCAGCTCGAGCGCGCGCGGCAGCAGCAGGCGTCCGGCCGCCCGCTCGGGCGGTTCGGCGGCGACCCGGTCGAGCGACGCGAGCACGCCTTCCTCGAACTTCGCGCCGAGGCCCCGCACGGTCCGCAGCCGTTGCGCCAGGGCGGCCTCGCGCAGCTTCTCGGGCGAGTCGATCTCGAGCTCGGTGAACAGCAGCCGCGCGCGCTTTGGCCCGAGGCCGGGGAGTCGCGTGATCGCGATCAGCCCCGCCGGGAACTGTGCGCGCATCCGCTCGGTCGAGGGCGTCGTGCCGGTGTCGAGCAGCGTGACGATCTTCTGCTGGAGCGTCGCGCCGATCCCCGCGAGCTCGGTCGCGCGGCCGGCGCGGGCTAGCGCCGCGACCGAGACGGAGGACTCGCGCACGGCCTTCGCCGCGTTGCGGTAGGCGAGCACGCGGTGGACGATCGCCCCGTCGAGCTCATACAGGTCGCCGAGCTCCTCGAGCGCGTCGGCGATCGCGGCGTTCGGGAGGTCCACTGCTCTAGGGTACGCCGACCCATGTTCGACGTCCCCTGGCTGATCCTGCCGACATATGACGAGGCCGAGAACATCGAGGCGATCGTCGCCGCCTCCGGCGAGGCGCTTCGCGGCGCCGCCCCCGAGGGCTGGCGCGTGCTCGTCGTCGACGACGGCTCGCCCGACGGCACCGGCGAGATCGCCGACCGGCTCGCCGGAGAACACGACTGGGTGGAGGTGCTCCACCGCACCGAGAAGAACGGCATCGGCCCGGCCTACCTCGCCGGCTTTCGTCACGCGCTCGATCACGGCGCGGGGTATGTGATGGAGATGGACTCCGACTTCTCCCACAACCCCGCCGACCTCGCCCGACTGCTGGCGGCCGTGAAAGGGGGCGCCGACCTCGCGCTCGGCTCGCGCTACGTGCCCGGCGGCGGCGTCGTCGACTGGGGCCTCTTGCGGCGCGTCGTCTCCGAGGGCGGCTCGACCTACGCGCGGATCGTGCTCGGCTTGAAGGTCAAGGACCTGACCGGCGGCTTCAAGTGCTTTCGCCGCGAGGTGCTCGAGGAGATCCACTTCGACGGCGTGCGCTCCCGGGGCTACGCCTTCCAGGTCGAGCTCACCTACCGCGCGGTGCGCGCGGGCTTCCACGTGGTCGAGGTGCCGATCGTCTTCAAAGACCGTCTCCGCGGCCAGAGCAAGATGTCCTGGCGGATCGCCGCCGAGGCGATGTGGCTCGTGCCGCTGCTGCGCTTCGGGTAGCCCCGCTGTGGTCGATCTGCTCCCGTCGGCTGCCGGAAGGGGTCACTACACTTTGTATAGTGTGTGGTAGGCAAGCGGAGCGGACAAGCGGAACACGAGCAAGGAGAACTCCATGGCAGGCACGTTGAACGAAGTCACAGACACCAACTTCCAGGCTGAGGTGATCGAGTCCGAGGGACCGGTGCTCGTCGACTTCTGGGCGCCCTGGTGCGGCCCCTGCCGAGTGGTCGCGCCGGTGCTCGAGGAGATCGCCTCCGAGCGCCCCGAGCTGCGGATCGTGAAGCTGAACATCGACGAGAACCAGCAGACGGCCGCCAACTTCCAGGTGCTGTCGATCCCGACGATGATCCTCTTCAAAGGCGGCCAGCCGGTCAAGACGGTCGTCGGGGCGTACCCAAAGAAGAAGCTGGAGGCAGAGCTCGAGCCCGCGCTAACGGCGGCGTAGGGCGATGCTCAAGGGCAGGCCGTCGATCTCGGTCTGCTCGGAGTAGTCCATCGCCTCGGCCGCGTCCGGAGCGCCAGTTGTGAGCTCGAGTTCGACGGCGAGCGTCTCGCCCGTGAGGTAGTCGCGGTGGGCTTCGGCGGCCGCGATCAGCGCGGGGTCGCCGGAGAGGGCGAGCTCGATCCGGTCCTCGACCTCCAGGCCCGCGCTCTTGCGCGCGTTCTGCACGGCGTGGACGATCTCGCGGGCGCGGCCCTCCTCGCGCAGGTCGTCGTCGATCGTCTCCTCGAGCGCCACCGCGTGGGCGCCCTCGCGCTCGACGCTGTAGCCGTCGGGGGCCCTCATCGTGAGGATCACGTCGTCCGCCGACAGCGTGTGCTCGCGTCCGGCGACGGCGATTCCGATTGCGCCCCCGCCGTCGCGTACGGCGGCCGCCACGTGCGCTGGGTCGAGCGCCGCGATCGCCTCGGCCGCGCGCGGCATGTCCTTCCCGAACAGCGGTCCGAGCGTGCGGTAGTTGGCCTTCGCCTCGTAGCTGCCGAGCTCCTCGGCGGCGGCGACGAAGCGCACGCGCCTGACGTTCAGCTCCTCGCGCACGACGTCCGCCAGCCGTTCGATCGCCGCGCGCTCGCGCCCGTCGGCCACGACTACCGCCTCCCCGAGCGGCTGGCGCACCTTGATCTTCGCCTTCCCGCGTGCGCCCAGGCCGAGTCTCACGGTCTCGCGCGCGAGCGCCATCGCCTCCTCCAGCTCCCCGTCGCGCGCCGGGAGCGAGGCGCCCGCGGGGAAGTCGCACAGGTGCACGCTCGCGAGCGTGCCGTCGAGGTTGTCGTAGATCTCATCCGCGATGAACGGGCAGAGCGGAGCGAGCAGCTTCGCGACCGTCAGCAGACACGTGCGCAGCGTCTCGAACGCGGCCGGATCGCCATCCCAGAAGCGCCGGCGCGAACGGCGTACGTACCAGTTCGACAGCTCGTCCACGAGGCTCGCGATCGCCCGGCCGGCGGAGGTCGCGTCGTAGGCTTCGAGGCGCTCGGCGACAAGCTCCGCCGTCCCGGCGGTGCGCGACAGCGCCCAGCGGTCGAGGTCGTCGGTGGGCCGCTCTCGGGCGTCCCCCGGCGTCGCGCCGACATCGTCGACAGGCTCCTCCCCGGCGCCCACCGTCGCCGTCGCCGTCGCGCCGAGCGTGGCGGAGTTGGCTTCGGCGTAGAGGACGTAGAAGAAGTACGTCGACCACAGCTGCTTGAGAAACAGGCGCACCCCTTCGCCGATCGTCTCCGCCGAGAAGCGGTACCCGTCCCACGGCTGCTTGGAGGTGAAGAAGTACCAGCGGAACGCGTCCGCGCCGTACTTGTCGAGTACCTGCCACGGCTCGACCGCGTTGCCCTTCGACTTCGACATCTTCTGACCGTCCTCGTCGAGGATCAGGCCGAGGCAGACGACGTTCCTGTAGGGGGCCTGGTGGTCGAACGGCGCCTCATGGCCCAGCAGCGTGGCGATTGCGAGCAGCGAATAGAACCAGCCCCTCGTCTGATCCTGCGCCTCGCAGATGAAGTCCGCGGGGAAGCGCTCGGCGAAGCGATCCTCGTGCTCAAAGGGGTGGTGGTGCTGCGCGAACGGCATCGCGCCCGAGTCGAACCACACGTCGATCACCTCCGGCACACGGCGCATCTGGAGACCGCACGTCGCCCCGCCCTCGCCCTCGTGGGGGCAGGGGAAGACGAGCTCGTCGACGTAGGGGCGATGGTGGTCCTCGAGCTCGCGTCCCGAGCGCTCAGTCAGCTCCGCGTAGGAGCCGACGACGTGGATGTGCCCGCCCTCACAGCGCCACACCGGCAGCGGCGTGCCCCAGTAGCGCTCGCGTGAGAGCGCCCAGTCGACGTTGTTCCTCAGCCAGTCGCCGAAGCGGCCCTCCTTGATGCCCGGCGGATGCCATTTCACCGTCTCGTTCGCCGACAGCAGCTCCTCGCGTAGCTTCGAGGTCGCGATGTACCACGACGGTTTCGCGTAGTAGATCAGCGGGTCTCCCGAGCGCCAGCAGTGCGGATATGAGTGCTCGTAGTCCGCCACCTTCAGCAGCAGCCCGCGCTCGCGCAGGTCCTCGATCAGCTCCGCCGTCACATCGGCGTCCTTCACGCCGCGGCCCTCGTAGGACTTGCCCGCGTGGTTGCGCACGCGCGCGTCGAACGTGCCGTCTGGGCGCACCGGGTTCAGCAGCGTCTCCGAGCGCCTCGGGTCGAACGCCACGCGATCGGACGCGCCCGCGACGCGGTAGTCGTCTTCGCCGAACGCAGGCGCCAGATGCACGATGCCCGTGCCGTCCTCCGTCGTCACGAAATCGTCGGTGAGGATCGGGTAGCCGTCCGGCTCGCCGACCGCGAAGATCGGGCCCTCATAGACGCCGTAGCGCGCGGCCAGCTCTGCGCCCGTCATCCGCTCGAGTACCTCCGCGCCCTCGCCCAGCACCGCCGCCACGCGCGCCTCGGCAAGCAGGTAGCGCTCCCCGTCAGCGCTCGCGAGCGCGTACTGCGCGGTCGGGGAGACCGCCACCGCGACGTTGCCCGGCAGCGTCCACGGCGTTGTCGTCCACACCAAGAGCTTCTCCTGGGCGTTCTGCACGGGCAGCTTCAGATAGACGCTCGGGTCGACCACGTCGCGGTATCCGAGCGCGACCTCGTGCGAGGAGAGCGTCGTCTCGCAGCGCGGGCAGTACGGCACGACCTTCCGCCCCTCGTACAGCAGCCCGCGCCGATCGATCTCCGCGAGCGCCCACCAGACCGACTCGATGTAGCTCTCGTCGAGCGTCCGATAGGCGTCGTCGAGGTCCAGCCAGAAGCCGATCCGTTCGGTCAGCAGGTTCCACTCCTGCAGGAACGCGAACACCGACGCGCGGCAGCGCTCGTTGAACTCCCTGATCCCGTACTCCTCGATCTCCGCCTTCGATTTGATCCCGAGCTCCTGTTCGACCGCGATCTCCACCGGCAGCCCGTGGCAGTCCCAGCCGCCCTTCCGCTCGACGCGGTAGCCCTGCATCGTCTTGAAGCGCGGGTAGATGTCCTTGAACACGCGCGAGAGCACGTGATGGGAGCCCGGCGGGCCGTTCGCGGTCGGGGGACCCTCGTAGAAGACCCACTGCTCGGCGCCCTCGCGGGCGCGCAAAGACTCGGCGAACACGTCGCGCTCGCGCCAGCGCTCCAGCACCTCCAGCTCGAGCGCCGGCAGCTCCCGGCGGGGATCGACCGCGCGACGCGGCAGCAGGGGATGTCGATCAGGGGCGCTCACGGGGCGGCCCATTGTAGGTGCGGGCTATGCGTGCGAGACGGCCGCGGCGCGCGCCTGCAGCGCCACGACGCCGGTGAGGCGCTCGCGGAGCATCTCCGACGCGGCGGTCGGGCTTTCGCCGAGACGGCGGGTGGTGCTCGCGCCCGTGTCGGGCAGCGCGCCGCGGTAGTCGAGGATCTCGACGCCCGGCTCTGCCTGCCTGGCGGCGTAGACGAGCTTGCCGAGCGCGTCCAGCGCGGCGCCCCGGCCACCGAGCACGACGGCGTTCGGGCGCAGCGCGCGCAGCGCCCCGCCGATGCGGGCGTCCTCGAGGTCGACGGGCAGGCTGAGCACGCGCAGGCCTGTGCGGCGCAGGATCAGCTCGAGCGCCTGCACGTACAGCGCGTCGATGTCGGCGGGCCGCGAAAGGTCGAAGATCAGCACGCCCTCCTCGCGCGTCGCCGGCGGCGCGACACGCTGCGCGGCGGCTAGCCAGCCGGTGGCGTAGCGCCAGGCGAAGCGGTACTCGGGCGAGCCCTCATCGAGCAGCTCGACCGCCGGCAAGAGCACCGACTCGACCGTGCGCTCGACCGACCTGACCGCGAGGCTCTCCTCCAGCAGGCGGTCGGCGAGATCCTCGCGGAACGCCGCCAGCGCGCTCTGCAGCCGCGCCGGCGAGGAGGGCCCCTCGCCGCGCTCGCGGGCGATCGAGATCGCCGAGGAGATGTCGTGCGTCTCGGAGAAGCTCTGCCGCAGCGCTTCGATCTCGATCAGATCGAATTGCCGATGCCCACCCTCGGTGCGCTGGGGCATCGGGTAGCCGAAGCGCCGCTCCCAGCTGCGCAGCGTGCTCGGGCTCACGCCCAGCATCGCGGCGGCGGCGTTTGTGCGGATCGCGCTCATATAGAGATGGTGATCTTTGAGACCTTGCACGGCAAGCCGCGCAAGGGGGGGTGCATTCCGGCAGACGCGTTGCAGGCGCAGGAGTGTCGTCGGGCACGGCGACGTGCGGCCTACGATTGTGGGCGTGAGGCTGCGTCTCTACCACCACCCCGACGGCGCGCGCGTGGCCTACCGAGAGCTCGGCGCCGGGCCGCCGCTCGCGCTGCTGCACTCGGCGATGCTCTCCCACAAGGAGTTCGAGCCGGCCGTCGAGCAGCTCTCCGACCGCTTCCGCGTCGTGCTCCCCGACCTGCCGCTCCACGGCGACTCCGAGGATCGCCCGCGCTACCCCTACACGCTCGACTGGTTCGCCGATGTGATGTCCGGCTTCGCCGCCGACGTGCTTGGGCCAAGGCCCCTGATCGGTGGCCACGACGCCGGTGCGGAGATCCTCCTGCACGCGGTCTCCCGCGGGAGCCTCCAGCCCAAGCGGCTCGTGCTGATGGGCAGCCGCCTGCACGCGCCACCCGAGAACGCGCGGCTGCGCGCCGCCTGGCGCCTGGCCGCGACGGCGGGCGCCGTCCCCGGTCTCGACCGCCTGCTCACCCACGGCGCGCGCGCCGCCTTCACCCCCGAGCGCGGCCTGCGCCTGACCGCGCGCGCCGATCCCGCGGCGCGCGACCTGCTGCGCCACGCCTTCGCCGACGTGCCCGGCAACCGCTCGCTCGCGCGCTCCTGGTCGCGCTGCGCGCGCTCCTGGCCGCGCGGGGCGCAGACGGGGCTGCGCGGGCTCTACCCGCTCCTGGCGATGCCGGTGCTCTTGCTGTGGGCCGACCGCGACCGCCAGCACCCGCTCGCCACCGCCGAAGAGACGCTCGCCCTGCTCCCCGACGGCCAGCTGCGCGTGCTCGAAAGCACCGGCTTCCTGATGGCCTACGACGACCCCGTTGGGTTCGCCCGGGAGCTCGCGGCATTCTGCGGGTAGGGTTTGTCGCTCGTCCGATCACGACCAAGGAGAACCGATGCCGGACAAGCAGCTGTGGGGCGGAGAGACGACGAAGGCCGTCGCCAACTTTCCGATCTCCGGTGAGACCGTCCCCGTGTCGGTCGTGCGCTGGCTCGCCCGTGTGAAGGGCGCCGCCGCGGTGGTCAACGGCGAGCTCGGGCTGCTTTCCAAGGTGAGCGCCGGGCGGATCGAGAAGGCCGCCGCCGAGATCGCCGCGGGCAAGCACGACTCCCAGTTTCCGATCGACGTCTTCCAGACGGGCTCGGGCACATCGACGAACATGAACGCCAACGAGGTGATCGCCGCGCTCGCCGGCGAGAAGATCCACGCCAACGACCACGTCAACATGGGCCAGTCCTCCAACGACGTCTTCCCCTCGGCCGTCCACCTCGCCGCGCTCGACGTCGCCCAGAACGAGCTCCTGCCCGCGCTCAAGCAGCTCGAGCGTTCCTTCGCGAAGAAGAGCAAAAGTTTCCAGAACGTCGTTAAGGCGGGACGCACGCACCTGATGGACGCCGTCCCCGTCACGCTCGGGCAGGAGTTCGGCGGCTACGCCGCGCAGATGGCGCTCGGGCAGGAGCGCGTGACCGCCGCGCTTGTGCACGTCGGGCAGATCCCGCTCGGCGGCACCGCCACCGGCACCGGCCTGAACACCCACGCGCGGTTCGCCGAGAAGGTCCGCGCGCGGTTGAAGAAGGAATCTGGGCTCAAGCAGATCGCCGCGCCGCTCGATCCGTTCGAGGCGCAGGCCAATCGCGACGCGCTCGTCGAGCTCTCCGGTGCGCTGAAGGTCGTTGCCGTCTCGCTCATCAAGATCGCCAACGACCTCGCGCTGATGGGCTCCGGACCTCGCACCGGCATCGGCGAGATCTTCCTGCCGGAGCTGCAGAAGGGCTCCTCGATCATGCCCGGCAAGGTCAACCCGGTGCTCCCCGAGGTTGTGCTGCAGGTGAGCGCCCAGGTGATCGGCAACGACACCGCGATCACGATCGGCGGGATGCAGGGACAGTTCGAGCTCAACGTCCGCATCCCCCTGATCGCCCGCAACCTACTGCAATCGCTGAACCTGCTGTCGGCGACCGCGCGCGCGTTTGCGGAGAAGTGCGTCGAGGGGATCGAGGTCAACCGGGCCGGCGTTGCGGCCTCGGCCGGAGGGACGCTCGCGGTCGCCACTGCGCTCAACGGTGCGATCGGCTACGACAAGGGCGCCGCGATCGTCAAGAAGGCCACTGAGTCCACCCGGCCGTTGCGGGATGTCGCGTTGGAGGAGGGGGTCGACGCGAAGCTCTACGACGCAACGATCGATCTCCGCAAGATCGCGCGAGGGAATCAGGCGTAAGGGCTTTT
>DATCFG010000047.1:0-4733 GCA_036509655.1 Solirubrobacteraceae bacterium
CCCGACCAGTACGCCAGCCTGCGCAGATGCGCGCGCGCAAGCCGCGCCGATGACTACGGCCTCGTGATCGAGGGCGCGATCCTCGCCGTCGGCGAGGCAGCGATCCGACCCGGCGAGATCTTCGCCCTGCACCGCGAGGAAGTCGACTTCACCGAGAACGTGATCCACGTCCGCTTCCAACTCGACTCCCGCACCCAGACACGCGTATCCCCCAAGGACGACGACCCCCGCTGGGTCGTGATGAGCCCCACCCTGCGCGATCACCTGCGCCACATGCCCCGCTACAGCGACACGATCCTCTTCCCCGCCGTCCGTGGCGGCTACATGACCCAATCCAACTGGACTCACTACTGGCACGCCACACGCGCCTCAGCAGGAATGCCCGGTCAAGAGTTCTACGAGCTCAAGCACCGCGCGATCCAATGGATGATCGACCCTGTCGACGACGGCGGCCTCGGACTCGACCCCCAAACCGTCGCGAAGATCGTCGGCCACGACGACGGCGGCTTCCTCATCTCCACCGTCTACTCAAAGCTCGCCGACCAACGCGCCCGCACCCGCGCGCAAACCGCAATGAACGAATACCAAGAGCGTTGGGCAAAGAAGGAAGCCCGCCACCTGACGGTCGTCGGAGGCGAGTAGCAGCCGACCGCGTCGACGGCGCCTCCTTCGGAGGTCAATCTCACCTACTTCGTCCGCAGACGCCCATAGCCTTGACCCATCGCTGAGCGCAACGTCATCGCTGAGGTCCGCAATCCTGAGGGCCATCTCGTCCAGATGGGCGAGATGGCGTGGAATCATGTGCTTGAGCAGCACGTCGAGATGAGCGAGTACCTTGCAGAGACCATGACCGCGATCACCACGCCAGACCACCGAGAACCAGACGCGCGAGCGGGACGCGAGCGCTTCTTTCGCCAGGGCGGCCCGGAGCGTTGGATTCGAGTCGTCACAGAGTTCCGCGGCAACGCGGACCGCGTCATCACGGCGTTCCCACAGTCCGACGATCCCCGACAAGGAGGCTGGCGACGATGACCGTTCATGTCGGCCCGTACGAGTTCGATCACGTCTCCTATGACGGCGACGGTGACGTGCTGTACCTGCGCCGAGGCGAGCCACAGAAGGCCGAGGAGACATTCAGCACCCCCGAGGGCCACGCGGTCCGGATGGACCACGACAGACAGGTCATCGGTATCACGATCGTCAACGCTAAATGGCTGGTCGAACGAGACGGCACGATCACCGTCACCGTGCCAAGCCTGATCGAGACGAACGCCGACGACCTCGCAGCGGCCCTCGCGACCGCCTGAACAAAACACCCGCCCGGCGACGGGTCAGCTCACTTGCGGTCGTCTCCTCCCACCAGGGACGACTTAGCCCACCGCGACGCTGCAACCCGTTTGCAAGCCGTTTGCAACCCGTTTTGGCTTGCGCTGCAACCCGTTTGCAACCCAGAGACCACCGAACCCCCGCGAACACGAGCAAACCGGGACTCTCGAAACCCCCAGTTTTCGGGCTCCTTCGCCCGTATTCGCTGAGATTCGCCGGAACTAAGACTATCGGGGAGACAGGATTTGAACCTGCGACCGCCCGGCCCCCAGCCCGAGGGATGGGGTGCCGCCCTGTTGATGAGGCCCGGATTCATTGGGTTTTCTGCCTCCGTGTGCTGTGCAGTTTTGCTCAGTTTGTTCCCCAATCTGTTCCCCAAACGTGTGTTCGTATGGGCTCGCGAGCCTCCCTCGGCGGGCGCATGTGACGGCCGCACTAGCCCAATCGCAAGCGCATCTCGCGGGCCTCGTCGACGAGGCGATTGAATAGCGCGAGCTCGCGATGTGAGCTCTGGTCGGCGAGGAGGGCTTGCTCATCCTCTGTAACGTCGCCGAGAATCGCGAAGCGCTCCCGGGTTTGGCGGCAGATCGTCTCGCGATCTGCGTGCTGCTTGCGCGGTACCAGACCATTCAGGTCGCTCCAGCGAAAGTTGCCGGGCACCATCGCGGCGAGCAGGGCCTCCGGGTCATAGGGCTTGTTGCGTCGCCGGTCTGTCCATGCCTTCAGCACGGCGACTCGACGTACGAGCGCGGAGTCGAACGGCTTCTTCGACCACAGGTACAGGTCGTAGATGTCCTTGGCGCTTCCCCCCTGACGGCGGTTGCAGGCCATGATCTTCTCGCCGATCATCTCGTAGGCATCCAGTCCGTGCAGGGTCGGGGCGTCGAACTCCACACGTGGTAGGTACTCCTGTTGAACCAAGTGCAGGTCGCGGGCCTCGAGGACCGGATTCAGACGGTAGGAAATTTGCAGCTCGAAGCGGCCGGTGCCGCCGGCGTGTCGATACTCCACGGTTCCACTGAAATTCTCGTTTCCATCCTCAGACCAGCGACTCTCCACCATCGCGAAGCTGATGCCATGAAACGGGCTGTAGTCGACAAGTGCGGCCTCGGCGGACGCTTCGAAGCCGTTCTTGTGCGGTGCGTCCAGATCGATGTCTTGCGAGAAGCGTCCTTCGCTGCCAAACAGACACTTGCGCAACGCCGTCCCTCCCTTGAACAGCAGCGGCCCAAGCGACCCGTCTGCCAGCCGTCCCATCAGCCGGGCCTGATTGAGCAAGCCAAGTGCGTAGTGAAGGGCGATCTCCTGGTCAGCGACCTCCAGATCTACCTGCTGATTGCGCGCATAGCGGCGCACCAACTGCAGCGGAATCATCAGCGATGCAGCTCCTCACGTAACGCTTCCGCCGGAACGTTGACAACTACCGCCCATCTCCCGAGCGTCGGACCGCGCCACCCGTAGATGTCACCGTCGTCAAGCAGCATCGGCCGCGTCGGCAGGTCCTCCGACGCGAAGGCGCCAAGCGCATCGGGGACTGGTTGGTCGATCAGCTCCAGCAGGGCAGCCAGTCGGCGAGCACCAGCCCGGCCGCGAGGATGCTCGCTGGCAAGGGAGACCAACTCCGGCCACTGCACCTGCTCGATAGCGCGGTAGAGGATGCGACCCAAGGCAATCACTCCCCCCATCCGCGAGGGACGGATTGCACAGTCGATGAGTGTCCGCTCCACTCCGGCCATACGCACCTCGAAGCCATGCACCGGCTTTGGGGCTGAGCCGGCCAGCGAGAAGTGCCGCTGGGGCACCAGTGACAGCGGCAACTCCATGAAGCGCACCGGCGTTCTGGTACCGGCGCGCACGCAGGCATGTACCGCTCCTGGACGATCAGGCGTCAGGCCCAGCTCATAGGCGGCGGAGCCATAGCTCACGTAGTAGGTCATCGACCATGCAGCCAGCGCCGCCCAGGGATTGGGAAGCGCGATCCCTCCGCTCTCAGCCAGCAGCGGCTCATACGATCCCTGCGCCACGCGGTGCAGCCAGCCCTTGGAGGCCATCCGCCGCAGCACATCGCTCGCTCGCGCGCGCGAGAGGTCCATGCTCGCGGCCAAATCCGCGGCCGTGATCACCGCAGGACGATCTTCCTCCAGCCAGGCCATCACCTGACTCTCGCGGCGACTCAGGGAACGACCGACGTGATCGATTCCAGACGACATGCACAGAGTATAGCCGCTTTCGGCAATCTCTGCCATATCTGGCCATACACTGTGCGACCGTTATCAGTAACTGGGTGAGCGCTCGAACGCGGCATCAGACTTGGCAGCGGAGCCACCATCGTTGTTAGCGACCTATGGGCGAGTCCGAGTTCGATCCGGCGCCTCGCCGGATCGCTCCGGAGAATCGGACGGTGTGAACGCCTCGTTGACCACCTGCACCTCGTGCTCGGAGGGCGCGTAGTGGGCGTAGATCTGCGTGGTCTTGCTGTCGGCGTGCCCGAGGAACTCCTGGATCGTGCGCAATGGCTGCCCCGAGGCGGCCAGGCGCGTGGCGAACGTGTGACGTAGGTCGTGGAACTTCACCGGGCGCACGCCTGCGTCTTTGCAGGCCGCCTTGAAGCGCTTGGTGACCTTGGAGCGGTCCAGGGGCGAGCCCGTCTGCGGGTGCGCGAACACGAGATCGTCCTCGTCCTTGTACTCGGTGCGCTTCGACCAGCCGTCCAGTACGCCGGCGAGGCGGTCGGCCATCGGCACCGAGCGCCGGGTCGAGAGGTCGGACTTGCCCTCGGTGGAGTGCTCGCCTCGAACGAAGGTGTTGCGGACGCGGATGCGCTGCGCCACCCAATCGACATCCCGCCAGCGCAGCCCGAGCAGCTCGGATTGGCGCAGGCCGGTCATCGCCGCCGCGAGGACGAGCACGCGCAGCACCGGGCCGAGCACGTCGGGCGGCGGCGGAGGCGCCGGCCCGCGGCGACCGCGACGGGTCGGCGCCGGGACACGGACGACCACCTCGCCGGGGATCGCGCGCAGCACCGCCTCGAGCTCGTCCAGTGTGAGGAACTGCAGGTCGGGGTCGGCATCGCCCTGACGGCGACGGCCGGGCCTGGTCGCGCGACGGACGGGGTTCTCCCGCGTCAAACGCCGGTCGATTGCGTGCTCGAAGATCGAGTGCAGGAAGCTCAACACGTTGCGCACGCTCTTGGGCGAGAGCTTCCCGTCCAGCATCGCGCGAGCGAGCGCCTCGACATGCGCGGTCGTGACATCGCTCACCGCCAACGAGCCCAGGCGCGGCGAGATATGCACGCGCTGCATCGACTCGCAGCCCTCCCGATAAGAGCGCCGAGCGCCGCCCAGAGCGATCTCCTGGCGCAGCGAGTCCGCCACTTCGTCAACCGTCGGGGTCACGGCTCCCGGGAC
>DATCFG010000048.1:0-8680 GCA_036509655.1 Solirubrobacteraceae bacterium
TCGCCGGCGATCGGCGACGCCTCAGCAGCGTCCAACAACACCGTCTCCATCACACCCTCCTCGGGTCGAAAGACACCCCGCCATCGTCCTCTGGGTGCCCCACGGCCACAACGGACAGCCACGACGCCGCGACCACGCGAAAGCAGCGGCGAGCGCGACCGGCCTCGCCAAGGCAAAGCAGCAGTCGCCGGGTCCGACGGCGGGTCGCTTCCACGTGGTCGATCGCCGGCGTTGCTCGCGCTGCCGCCGCGGGACGCCGAGATCCGGGCGCACGCGGTCGCAACCGGGAGCGGTCGCTCGCACGCGATAGCGACAGCGGTCGCGAATGGCCAGATCGTTAGCTGGATGCGGCGCAAATCGGTCTCCAACAAGCGTCGGCGATGTTTCCCAACCTCCTCCCAGCGCTTGCTGGGCTGCTCGGTCCGGCTCACTGACGCTCCGAGGGGAATGAGAGCGTGCGGCCGCCGTGGCGCGCCGGAGCCAGCGCTTGCGGCGTCTTGCGGGGCGAGCGGGGGCGGCATCTCGAATGCCGTCGCCTTCCACTCGGGCGGGCTCTCGCCGCGGCGATCTCATAGCCAGTTCGGGCGCTCCGAGCAGCGTCTGCAAAACTTTAGACTTGGGTTGCGTGGCCCACCGAGAGAGCTGCCATCATCGTCTGATGCGGAAGGTAGGCCCGCCTTTGGCCAGTCGAGGTCCGGAAACGATAGGCGATGAGGGCGCGACACTGGCCATGTTTGTCCGCCGATGAAGACGGAAGGCGAAGACACGTTGATCGGGTTCGGCTCGATCGACTGGATGGACGATGTCCCCGGGATCCGCGCACGCGAGGCTGAAGTCGAGGGCCAGCGCTGGGCAATCGTTGAGTACGCCCTCAAAGCGCGACGTGAGGAGTGGTGCCTAGACGGCCACGCCGGGTTCGTGCTGGCCGGTGCCGTGGAGTACGAATTTCGCGATGGGGCTCACCCTTTGATGGCGCGCGAGGGAGAAGCGTTCCGCCTAGCGACGGGACGTGCACACCGCGGCGTGAATCGCGCGCCCGGAGCCACTCGTCTGTTCTTGATTGACGATCCAGCCGAGCAGCTCAGGTTGGGTTGAAGCGACTACACCGGAGGTGAACGCGTGACGGGATGCACTGTCCTGGAACTCGCCCGCGAGCAGGTCCTCGAGCGAGGCAAAGGACTCGGGGAGCAGGCGGTGCTCGATGTTCTCAGCCTGCCCGAGGACCGGCTCGATGACGCTCTGGCTCTCGCCCATCAGGTTCGCATGCGCTGGTGCGGACCGGACGTGGAGGTCGAGGGTATCGTCAGCCTCAAGACCGGTGGCTGCCCCGAGGACTGCCACTTCTGCTCGCAATCGGGTCGGTTCGACACTACGGTCCGGGCGGTGCGGCTCGACCTCCCCTCGCTGGTGGAGGCGGCGCGCCAGACGGCGCGGACCGGCGCGACGGAGTTCTGCATCGTCGCGGCCGTCCGGGGTCCCGACGAGCGCCTGATGGCCGAGGTTCGCGCGGGCGTGCAAGCAATCCATGAAGCGGTGGAGATCAACGTCGCGTGCTCGTTGGGCATCCTCACCCCGGCTCAAGCGGAGGAGCTCGCCGCACTTGGCGTTCATCGCTACAACCACAATCTGGAGACGGCGCGCTCGTATTTTCCGGAGGTGGTCACGACGCACACCTGGGAGGAGCGCTGGGAGACCTTGCGGCTCGTGCGCGAGCACGGGATGGAGGTGTGCTGCGGCGCGATCGTGGGGATGGGAGAATCGCTCGAGCAGCGCGCGGAGCTCGCGGCTCAACTCGGTGCCCTGGGTCCGGACGAGGTGCCGCTGAACTTCCTGGATCCGCGACCCGGCACCCCGTTCGCCGCCCTGGAGCCGCTCGACTCGCGCGAAGCCCTGCTCACGATCGCGGCGTTCCGGCTCGCGTTGCCCCATACCGTGCTGCGCTTCGCCGGCGGGCGCGAGCTGACCCTCGGAGACCTGGGCGCTCGCCAGGGGATGCTCGGCGGTATCAACGCCGTCATCGTCGGCAACTACCTGACGACGCTCGGCCGGGATCCGGCAGAGGACCTCGCGCTGCTGGCCGATCTCGCCATGCCGGTCAAGGCGCTCTCCGCGACGTTGTGACCGGCGACCCGCATTGCGACGGTTGCGGGAAGCCGGTAGCTACCGGCGACCACGGCCAGTGCCGCCTCCGACGCGCGGCAACCGACCCGCCGAGGTTCTGCGTCGCGTGCGGCCGCAAGTTAGTCGTGCAGGTGGTGCCGCTCGGGTGGACGGCTCGATGCGTGCGCTGCGGGCCGCTCGAGAGCATGTGACCGACCTGGTCAGGCAAGGTTTCGGCAGCGAGGTTTTTGCCGTTGACGCCGAGCTTGACATTTGACGTCATGGGGCATAGAAGTCTCGCCATGACCCCCTCTGTCGTGCCCGTCGGCTGTGATATCGGCGAGGGGTTCGGTATCTGGGAGCTCGGCGCCGACGAGGAGATCATGCCGCACATCGACGTAGCTAACGCCGCGTGCGGGTTCCACGCCGGCGACCCGCTGGTCATGCGCGACACCGTGGCTCGGGCGAAGGCGCAAGGCGTCAGCGTGGGTGCCCACCCGAGCTATCCGGACCTGCAGGGGTTCGGGCGTCGGGAGATGAAGATGGGCGCCGACGAGGTGACGGCTGCGATCATCTACCAGGTCGGGGCGCTGCGGGCTTTCCTCGATGTCGAGGGGATGGCACTCAGTCATATCAAGCCGCACGGCGCGCTGTACGGACTCGCGGCGCGTGATGAAGCGACGGCGAACGCGATCGCTGATGCGGTTGAGCTGTTCGGGGTCCCCGTGCTGGGCATGGCCGGAACCGTCCACGACCAGGTCTTTACGCACCGCGGGCTTGACTTCCGTGCCGAGTACTACGCCGACCTCGATTACGACGACGATGGCTCCCTGCTGATCACCCGACGCCACGCTGCTTATGAGCCCGCCGAGGCAGCTCGTCGGGTGGTCCGAGCCGTGCGCGACGGCGTGGCCGTCTCGCGCTCGGGTCGCGAGATCCCTATGCGTGCAGACTGTGTCTGCGTCCACTCCGACACACCGGGCGCGGTCGAGCTCGCGCGCGCCATCAAGCGCGCGCTTGGCTCACTCGAGAACGGGTCCCAAGCCGTCGCCACCATAGGGAGCACCGCATGGCCAAGCATGAAGTCCTGACTCCGATCCCCGGCCTCTTTTACCGCCGTCCGGATCCCGATAGCGACCCATTTGTCGCCGAGGGTGATGCGGTGAAGGCCGGAGACACGATCGGGCTGGTGGAGATCATGAAGAACTTTCAACCAGTCGAGAGCGAGGCCGCGGGCCGACTGGTGGAGTTCCTGGTCGCCGACGAGGACGAGGTCGTTGCAGGGCAGACCGTCGCCGTCGTCGACGACGGCGCATGAAGCGCGTCCTTGTCGCAAACCGGGGGGAGATCGCGGTGCGCATCATTCGTGCGGTTCACGACCTCGAGCTAGAGGCGGTCGCCGTCTACAGCACAGCGGATGCCGAAGCCCTGCACGTCCGCATGGCCGACGAGGCGGTGGAGATCGGCCCCCCGCCGGCTGGGCGCAGCTACCTCGACATCGCGAAAATGGTCGACGCGGCGCGTGCCACGGGGGCGCAGGCGGTGCACCCGGGCTCCGGGTTCCTGGCCGAGCGCTTCGACTTCGCCCGCGCTTGCGAGGATGCTGGCCTGAGCTTCGTGGGACCGCGTTCCGAGCATATTGCCCTGATGGGCGACAAGGCGCGGGCGCGGGAGGCGGCACGGGACTCCGGCGTGCCCACGATCCCGGGCAGCGACGGCGCCGTGGACGGCGCCGATGCCGCGCTCGCCGTCGCTACGGAGATTGGCTACCCGGTCGCTCTGAAGGCGGCCGGTGGCGGGGGCGGACGCGGCATCCGGATCGCCGAGGACGAGGCCGGTCTCCGATCCGGCTTCGCGCAGGCCTCGCGCGAGGCATCGGGCGCGTTCAACGACCCGCGGATCTATGTCGAACGCCTAATTTCGCCTGCACGCCACGTTGAGGTTCAGGTTCTGGGGGACGGCGACCGGTGCATCCATCTGCACGAGCGCGAATGCTCTCTGCAGCGCCAACGCCAGAAGATCTTTGAAGAGACGCCGGCCCCTGGGTTGGCGTCGGAAACCCGGACTGGCCTGGTCGAAGCGGCGCTCGAATTGTGCAACGCGATCGGCTACCGTAGCGCCGGCACAGTCGAATTCTTGGTCGACGCGAAGACCGGCGAGTTCTTCTTTATTGAGATGAATACTCGCATCCAGGTCGAGCATCCGGTGACAGAGCTGGTCACCGGGGTGGATCTCGTGGCTGAGCAGTTGCGCATCGCTGCCGGCGAGCCGCTTCGCCTCAAACAGGCCGACGTGGTCGCGCGCGGCTGTGCGCTCGAGTTGCGGATCAACGCCGAGGATCCAACCAAGGGATTCCAGCCGTCACCGGGCACCGTCGAGGAGTTGTCTCTGCCGTCGGGCCCGTGGGTCCGCGTCGACACCTGGATGGAGCCGGGAACCAAGGTGCCGCCGTTCTATGACTCGCTGATCGCGAAGATCATCGTGTGGGGAGATGACAGGCAGACGGCAATCGAGCGCGCTCGGCGAGCTCTCGGCGAGGTGGTCATCCAGGGCATCAGCACGACGACGCAACTGCTCGCTGAGCTGCTGCGCGAGCCGTGGTTCGCGACAGCCGAGTTCCATACCGCCACGCTCGAGGCGTGGCTCGAACAGACGAGAGGAGCAACCGAAGCCGATGGAGGAGCCTAAAAGCACGCGGTACAGCTGGGGAGGTGACGAATACCTGTTCGTGGAGTTGGCGGAGGAGATGAGCATGGGGGCCTACTTTCGATCAATGGCAATCGTCACCACCCTCCGTGAGCGGCGCCCCGATGGCGTCATCGACATCTGCCCCGCGAACGCGTCATACCAGGTGCGCTACGACCCAGACCGGCTACAGCCGCAAACCCTGAAGAGACTGCTTCAAGAGATCGACGGTGAGGTGGGCGACGCTCGCGATTTCAAGCTCGAGACGCGGATCGTCGAGATTCCGGTTCTCTACGGCGACCCCTGGACCCACGAGACGCTCATGCGGTTCCGCGATTGTCACCAAGACCCCGACTCCACCGACATCGAATACGCCGCCCGTATCAACGACTTCGACGGCGCGCAGTCATTCATCGACGCCCACACGGGCTCGCCGTGGCTCGCGTCAATGGTGGGCTTCGTGGCTGGCTTGCCGTTCCTCTTCCAAATGGTTTCCCGCGAGCGCCAGCTCGAAGTGCCCAAGTACATCCGGCCGCGTACCGACACGCCCGCGCTGACCGTCGGCCACGGCGGCTGCTTCGGCTGCATCTACTCCGTGCGCGGCGCCGGCGGCTATCAGATGTTCGGCATCACGCCGGTACCGATCTACGACCCGGATCAGGCGCTTCCTGACTTCTCGGATTTCGTCTGCTTCTTCCGTCCAGGTGACATCGTGAAGTTCACCCAGATCTCACGCGAGCGATACGACGAGGTCCGAGGGGAGGTCGAGGCTGGCACCGTGTCCATCCGCCAGCGCCCGACGACCTTCAACCTACGGGACTTCACTGCCGATCCTGAGGGCTACAACGAACGGCTCCTGGAGGTCATCCATGGGGATTGAAGTGCGAAAGCCCGGCCTATCAACCACGGTCCAAGACCTCGGGCGCGAGGGCTACTATCACGTCGGCATACCGCCGTCGGGTGCCCTCGACCTGTTCTCGCTGATCGCCGCGAACCTGCTGGTCGGCAACCCGGAGCGGGCGGCTGGCCTGGAGTGCGCGTACATGGGACCCGAGCTCGTCTTCTCGGATCCGGCGACCCTGGCAGTCACCGGCGCAGAGTTCGAGCCCCGCGTCAATGGCAGGGCACGGCCCGGGTGGACGTCATTCGACGTCGAGGCCGGCGATGTCGTTACATTCGGCCATCTGAAGGGCGGCGCCCGCCTGTATATCGCGGTATCCGGCGGCATCGATGTGCCCGAGAAGCTCGGCAGTCGCTCCACCTACGGACTCGGTGCCCTCGGCGGTCTGCACGGCCGGCCGCTGGAGGCAGGTGATGAGCTACCGGTGGGATCTGATTCAGCGGCGCCCGCGCGCGAGCGCAGCGTGCCCGGCGAGCTCCGCCCGGCACTCCCGCGGGAGCTCGAGATTCGCGTGATCATGGGCCTCTACGACCATCTGCTGACCGACCGTGGCCGTTCGACGTTCCTGGAGACGACGTGGAAGCTCACGCCAGTGGCCGACCGCATCGGCTTCCGCTACAAAGGCGAGAAACTCGAGATGCTGGAGCGCGAGCAGCCCTTCGGGGCCGGCAGCGATCCCTTGAATATCGTCGACGCGCCCTACCCCGTCGGCTCGATCCAGGTGCCCGGTGGGGTCGAGCCAATTGTGCTGCACCGCGACGCGGTGTCGGGCGGCGGATACGCAATGATCGCCACCGTCATCAGCGCCGACATGGACACCGTGGCGCAATCGGCTCCCGGGTCACAAACCCGCTTTTTGCCCGTGGACCTCGACCAAGCTCTCACCGCCCGACGTGAGCGAAACGAGCGGCTTGCGCAATTGCGTGACGCACTGACGTGACCGGGTTGCGGACTGCGTAAGGACAGCTCTCCCCGCCTTCGCAGGCGGGCTAGACGGCGACATGACCCGGCGTCGACAGTCTCCGCGGTGGCGGGTCACTTGCGCATAGGACGGTGCGTGCCCATCTCGATTGGCGACTGGATCACGCCCACTTCCAGCCCACCAGCAGCCACTCGGACTTGCGCGGCACCGGCTGCTCCTCTGCAACGTCGATGCAGAACTTTGACGCCGGTGGCGGACCTCCGTTAGCCAGGACTCGCGCGCTCGCAAGCACAAGAGGAGCAGTGTTGACGTCGTCCTCGAGACTGTCGGTGCTGGTGCAAGGCAGAAGCCTCAAGCGGCCGTCGGTCGGGTGATCTGGCGCAGTCCCGCCGAACGCCCAGCCACTGCCGCTTTCGTCTGGCTCGGCTCGCGAGGCTGGCTGCCCCCATCGGGTGTGAGCGGCGTGGTCTACGGTTCCTTGCGCGAATAGGATCTGGGCGCCTCGCTCGGGCCTCAATCGGATTCGCGCGAGGCCGCTGCCGCTGAGAGCGGTTCGCCCGACCGAAAGGACTGCTCAACGCCTATGACGGGGAACGACGCCGAGACGCTGCTCGCGGAGACGTGCGCCTTCAACGCTGAGCTCGAGCGTCTGCTCGCCACGATGCCGTCGGTCGATACGGTCTCGCCGCAGGAAACCCGTCGCGCGCGCCGCGAGGGCCGCGGGATCTTCCCCGCGCCCGTGTTCCTTCCTGAAGCGCGCACAATTGAGATCGCCGGGCCGAGCGGCCCGATCCCGCTACGCGTAATCGCGCCCGAGCGGGAACCGACGGGCGCCTTCCTTCACATCCACGGTGGCGGGTGGACGCTGGGCGATGCCGACGGGCAGGACCCGCGCCTGGCTCGATTGGCGGGCGAGACCGGCCTGACCGTCGTGAGTGTGGGTTACCGCCTCGCCCCTGAGCATCCGTACCCGGCGGGGCCCGACGACTGCGAGGCAGTTGCACTATGGCTGCTTGGGGACGAGGCCAGAGCGACGATCGGTCGCGCAACCCCGTTGGCCATCGGCGGTGATTCGGCCGGCGGTCACCTTGCGGCGTCGATACTGCTACGACTGCGCGATCGCCATGGGATCACCGGGGCGTTTGCCGCCGCCGTATTTCAGTACGGCAGTTTCGATTTGTCGATGACCCCGAGTCAGCGGCTGTGGGGCGACCGCAACCTTGTGCTGTCCGGGCCCATCATCAGCTGGTTCCTCGACCAGTTCCTGCCCACCCAAGACCGTGAGCAGCGCCGTGACCCCGACATCTCGCCGCTGTTCGCCGACCTGTCCGGTCTGCCGCCGGCGATCTTCACCGTCGGTACGCAGGATCCGCTGCTCGACGACACGCTGTTCATGGAAGCGCGCTGGCGAGCTGCGGGCCGTGGCAGCGAGCTGCGGATCTGGCCCGAGGCGCCGCACGGGTTTATCTCACTGCCGATGACCGTCGTCGACGCGGCGCTCGCCGCCGAGCACAGCTTCCTGCGCCGCACCCTAGGCCTGAACCCGGGCTAGTCACTCTGGCGCCATCCGGCCGCCGATAGCGGTAGCTGGCCCGTCGCGGTCTCCTTCGCGGACCGGCAGCACGCTGAGGGCGTTCCGATCACGCGGGAGCACGGGTCAAGATCTCGGCGCCCGGACTCCAGCTGTCCGTTGATCTCACAAGTCCGGACGTCGCCGACCGGACGAGCAAAGCGCAAGTCGGCGCCGGCCGTCGGCGATCCGCCCCGGACCCGCGCATCGTCGCCAACGCTATCGCGCGACGCGAGGCGCCGGGGGATGAAAGCGATCGCGCGGACCGCGGCAGCGGTGCGTCCGAGATTGGGCGACAGATCGCGCGGGCCGTATGTCCTCGATTGTGCATTCGACGCGAAGCGCAAGCCGGATTCTAAGCTGCTCGGTTGCTTCGCCGGCATGCCCATGCCTATGGAGTCTCATGTCGAGCGCGCTCCCCAACGTTTCTGCTTCGCTCAGCAGCGGAAGAGATGGTCGGCGCCGTCGCGACTGCTGCTTCTGGCCAAAGCAGGTGGCCGCC
>DATCFG010000049.1:0-10568 GCA_036509655.1 Solirubrobacteraceae bacterium
CGCGCTGCACCACCTCGAGCGTCGCAACTTCACGCGCCTGGCGAGCGGTCGCGGCAGCCGCGCGCCGAAGTACAGGCACCTGCTCGCGGAGGCGCTGCCGATGGCCGTGGACGAGCAGGCTGTGATGTCGGTGCTGATGCTGCGGGGCCCGCAGACGCCGGGAGAGCTCAAGCAACGGGCCGAGCGCATGCACTCCTTCGCCGAGCTCGCCTCGGTCCACGAGACGCTCGACCGCCTGATCGTGCGCGGGCTCGTCGCCTGTCTCGAGCGCCGGCCCGGGCAGAAGGAGGATCGCTACATCCAGCTGCTCGAGGAAGACGCGGAAGATCAGGGCGATGCTCCCGCCGTCAATCCCGTAGTGCTGACCCCTGTCAACGGTCTGGAGGAGCGCGTCGCGAGGTTGGAGAAGGCGGTAGCTGAGCTACTCGCGGCGGTGCAACCATGAGCCACGCCCACCTGATCCTCGCCGCTGCATCCGATTCGGCCACGGGCGTCGGCATTCCGCTCGCGCTCGCCGCCGGACTGGTGTCGTTCCTCTCGCCCTGCGTGCTGCCGCTCGTGCCCGGCTACCTGTCGACGGTGATCGGGGTCACACCCGTGGACCTGAAGGCCGGGATGAGCGCGCGCCGCGTGCTCGTCCCCAGCCTGCTGTTCATCGCCAGCTTCTCGATGATCTTCATCCTGCTCGGCATGAGCGCGACGTTGATCGGATCGGCGCTCACCACCCACAAAGCGGAGCTCGAGCAGATCGGCGGCATCTTCATCGTGCTGATGGGCATCGTCTTCCTGGCGACGCCGTTCATCGGCATGTTCAACCGCGAGTGGCACTCCGAGACGCTGCTGCGCCTCGCCGGCCGCGGTGGTCCGGTCGTAGCCGGCGCCGCGTTTGCGATCGCGTGGACTCCCTGCACGAGCATCACCCTCAGCGCGATCCTCACGCAGGCGGCGATCTCCGGCTCGGCGGCGCACGGCGCGCTGCTGCTTGCCTTCTATTCCGCGGGCCTGGCGATCCCGTTTCTGCTGATCGCGCTTGCGTTCGAGCGGATGACCAACGCGCTGACGATCGTCAAGCACCATTTCCCGGTGATCATCGGCGTCGGCGGCGCGGTGATGATCGTCCTCGGCGTGCTGATCCTCACGGGGGACTTCACGATCCTGAACGCCAAGGCCAATGCCTTGTTGCAGGGCACCGGGCTGAACGTATCGAATATCTGATCATGCGCAAGCTGTCCGCCCACCAGCGCACGGCGCTCGTCTCGGTGGGCGCAGCGGCGGCGCTGGTGGCGATCAAGCTCGTCGTCGGCCTGCTCGCGCACAGCCTCGGGCTGATCGCCGAGGCGATCCACTCCGCGACCGACCTGGCGGCGGCGCTGCTCACGTTCTTCGCCGTCGGCGTCGCCGGGCGCCCTGCAGACCGCGACCATCCCTGGGGCCATGGCAAGGCCGAGCACCTCTCGGCGCTCGCCGAGGGGGCGATCCTGGTCGTGGCGAGCATCGTGATCGCCGTCGAGGCGATCGCTCGGCTGACCGGCGGGGGACATCGGGAAGTCGAAGCGTCCTGGTACGTGCTGGCTGTCGTCGCGATCGTGATCGTGATCGACGCGAGCCGCTCGCTCGTCTCCCATCGCGCGGCCCACCGTCACTCAAGCGCGGCGCTGCACGCGAACGCGTTGCACTTCACGCTCGACATGGTCGGCTCGGTGGCGGTGCTGATCGGCCTCGCGCTGGTGCACGCCGGCTATCCCCAGGCGGACTCGATCGCGGCGCTGCTCGTGGCCGCACTGGTGTTGGCGGTCGCGGGGGGATTGATGAGGAGCAGCGTGCAGGTGCTGATGGACAGCGCGCCCTCTGGCGCGGCCGAGGGCATCGCGCGCCGCGCGATCGGGGGCATCGAGGAGCCGGTCAACCTGCGCCGCCTGCGCATGCGCGAGGTGGGGGGGCGTCACTTCGCCGACGTGGTGGTCGGGATGGAGCCCGGCGCGGGCCTGGCGCACGGTCACGCGGTGGCGAGCTCGATCGAGGAGGCGATCGAGCGGGCGCTGCCGGGGAGCGATGTGGTCGTGCACGTCGAGCCCGACGTCGAGCTCGGCCCCGACGGCGCCGTCCGCGGCCCCGTGGCGATGCTCACGCTGCATTTCGCTCCCGAACGCACACGCGCCGAGGCGCGTGCCTGCGTGGAGGAGCTCGAGGAGCAGATCAGAGCCGAGCATCCCGAGGTGCTCGACATCTCGATCCACGCCGAAGAGGAGTGAGCTAGGTGTAGGTGCGCACGGCCTGTCCGCTCTGCCTGCGTGCCCGGTAGCGCGCTTCCCACGCCTCCTGGTTGCGTTTGGCGTCTAGCACGAACGGCGAATAGCCGATCGCCTTCACGATTGCGCGGTTGATCTGCGACCAGGGGGAGGGCAGCGGGCGGAGCACGTCGACGAACAGCACGACGCGGGTCTCGTCGGTGTCGTTCCAGACCTCGTGGTTGTAGGTGTCGTCGAAGATCAGGCTCTGGCCCTGCTCCCAGTGGCGGAAGTCCTCGCCGACCCTGATCCTGCACGAGGCGGCCTCGCGCGGGACGATCAGCCCGAGGTGGTAGCGCAGCACGCCTTTGTAGGGGCCTCGATGGTCGAGGATGTGCTTGTGCGGGGAGAGGATCGAGAACATCGCCGTCGTCATCCCTGGGATCCGTCGCATCAGCTCCGCCGTCTGGGGACACATCTCGACGCCGAGCTTCGCCTCGAAGCCGTAGCCGTAGAGGAAGAACGTCTTCCAGCGGTCGTCGTCGGTGATCTCGAGCTGGTCCTTGGAGATCTCTTGGAAGTTGGGCAGCGCCTCGCGGTCTTCGAGCACGCGCTCGAACTCGTCTCGAATCGTCTCCCAGTTGGCCTCGATCTCGGCGATCCAGGGGAAGCGATCGCTTCCGAAGAAGCTCGCCTCGCCCACCAGCGACCGCTTCCCGATGAACCGCTCGATCGGCGCCAGCGCCTTTTCGCCGAGCGCGACGTCAGCTCGACCGTCCGCTCCCACGAGGACCGCTGGGACATTCGCGTCCGTCTACGCCGCCTCGCGTAGCGCCACGAGCTCCGGCAGCTCGGCCAGCTTCTTGAGGGCGCGCTGCTCCAGCTGCGAGGCGCGCTCGGCGGAGAACCCGAGTCGTTTGCCGATCGCCGTCAGCGTCTGGGGCTCCTCTGGCCCGGTGCCGAAGCGCAGCGTCAGCACGGTCCGCTCGGTTTCGGGCAGCTGCTCGATCGCCTCGTGGACGATGCGCTCGCGCTCGTTGTCCCAGGCCGTGTCCTCCGGCGCCTCCTGGTCTGAGGGCAGCAGGTCTCCGAGCGCGGTGTCGCCGTCCTCGCCGATCTGCTGATCGAGGCTGACCAGGGCGGCGCGCTGGTGGCGCACCTCCTCGACCTGCTCGATCTCGAGGCCGGTCTCCTTCGCCAGCTCCTCGACCGTGGGCTCGCGTCCGAGGCGCACCGACAGCTCGCGCTCGACGCGCCCGACCTTGCGCGAGCGCTGGGCGACGTGCACGGGCAGGCGGATCGTGCGTCCCGAGTTCTCCAGGCCACGCTGGATCGCCTGACGGATCCAGAGAGTGGCGTAGGTGGAGAAGCGGAAGCCCTTGCGCCAGTCGAACTTCTCGCTCGCCCGGATCAGGCCGAGAAGGCCCTCTTGGACGAGATCGGCGAGCGGCAGGCCCTGGTTCTGGTAGCGCCGTGCGTTGGATGCGACCAGGCGCAGGTTGGAGTTGACGAGCAGTTCCTTGGCGTGCAGATCCCCGCGCTCGATGCGCTGGGCGAGGTCGATCTCCTGGGCGGGGGTGAGCAGGGGGTAGCGGCGCGAATGCGCGAGCAACTGGTCGACCGCCTCGGGGATGAAGCTCTCCACGGCCGTCTGCACGGGCGTCTCGGGTGCGGGGTGCTCCAGCCGCTCGGTCTTCGCGCGGGGATCCTCGACGGGGCGCGGGCCAGGGGCCGGCGTGGCGCGCTCATCGCGCGTCGCGGCGAGGGGGTCGATTGGGGCTATGCGGGCGTCTGACATGGCTGTCCTTCGTTTAATCCGATGCTTGGAGTCGGGATTATATTCCTCGATAGTTGCGTTGTCAATGATTTCTATGTATACCCGCTCAGACCTCTGAGAACACACGTTCGACACTGTCTACGGCGCCACCTGCCGTTTGGAGCACAACTCACACGAAACAAACCCGCAGGTCCCACTGGCTTTACCCGCCAGAACCGTGTTCGACGCCGCGACCAAGTGGCGGAAGCCCGGAGGGCGATCTGTAGACGCTTTACCCGTTATCGAGGCGTTCTAACGGTCAGGCGCAGCTCGTGCGTGCCGACCCGGACCGTGTCGCCAGGGTGCAACTGCCGCCCGCGGCGCATCTCGGGCGCGTCGTTGACGAGCACCCGCTCGGCGGCGAGCAGGGTCTTGACCTCGCTGCCGCTGTCGACGATCCCGGCGAGCTTGAGCAGCTGGCCGAGCCTGATCATCTCGCCCCTGATCGCGACCTGCTCGACAGCTGCCGTGTGTTGCTCGGACATATGTTTAGGCTAGCCAACGCAATGCGAGAGCACAGACATGCGCTGATGGCGGTCTTCCTCGGAGGAGCCGCCGGCGGGCTGCTGCGAGTCTGGCTGGGCCGCTCGTTCGCGAGCGGTGCGACGGCCTGGCCGTGGACGATCTTCCTGATCAACGTCTCCGGCGCGTTCACGCTCGCCTGCATCGCGACCTGGTTCAGGGAGCGCCCGCCGGAATCGAGGTTCCATCACCCGTTGTGGACCGCAGGCTTCTGCGGTACCTACACCACGTTCTCGACGATGCAGCTGGAGATCTTCGTGCTGCTCCAGCACGATCGCTACGGTCTCGCGGCGGGATATGCGCTCGCGAGCGTTCTCGCCGGATACCTGGCGATTCGGCTCGGAACGCAGCTGGTGCGACGCGAGCGCGGGGAAGACGTATGAGCCTCTGGGTCTGGATCGACGTCGCGCTGCTCAGCGGGATTGCCGCGCTCGCGAGGTTCCTGTTGATCGCGCTCGTCAGCGCGCGCGCCGCCGGCACGTTCCCGCTCGGCACGTTCGTCGTCAACATCACCGGCGCGCTGCTGCTGGGTTTGGTCACCGGACTCGCGGTCGAAGGCGATGCGCTGGTCCTGATCGGCACCGCGACGCTCGGCTCCTATACGACCTTCTCGACATGGATGCTCGAGACCGAGCGTCTCAACGAGGACGGCCAACTCGCCGTTGCGGCGTTCAATATTCTGCTCAGCCTCCTCGTCGGCGTGGGAGCCATCGCACTGGGACGCGCAATCGGGATGCAGATATGAGACAGAGCTCCAAGCAGACGGGCGGCTGGAGGGTGATCGTCGCCTATAGCCTGGTGTGCGCCGCCACGCAGGTGCTGTGGCTGAGCTACGCGGCGATCACGACGGAAACGGCCAGGCGCTATGGAGTCTCCGTGGGGGCGGTGGGCTGGCTCGCGGAGATCTTCCCGCTGCTCTACGTGGTGCTCGCGATCCCGGCGGGGATCCTGCTCGATCGCTGGTTTCGCCCGGCGCTGGCGGCTGGTGGGGGATTGGTCGCGCTCGGCGGCGTGGTGCGTCTCGGCGGCGAGACGTTCGCCTGGGCGATGGCCGGCCAGGTGCTCGTCGCGGTGGCGCAACCGGTCGTCCTCAGCGGCGTCAGCAAGCTCGCGGGGGAGTACCTACCGGCCGAGCAGCGCGCGGGCGGGATCGCGGTCGGCTCGGCGGGGAGCTTCGTGGGGATGCTGCTCGCGCTGATTCTGGGTCCGACGGTCGGGGCGCATGGACAGCTCGAGCGGCTGCTGGTGCTCGAGGCGGTGCTCGCCGTGATCCCTGCGGTCGCCCTGGCGATCGTGCTGAGAGCGCCCGGACGGGAGAGCGACCGATCGTCCGGGATCGGCCAGCACGCGGCGATCGAGGGTAGTGCGGCGCGCGCCCTGTGGGCGCTGCCTTCGATGCGCACGCTCTGTGGCCTGGTGTTCGTCGGCTTCGGGATCTTCGTGGCGCTCGCCACCTGGCTGCAGACCTTGCTGGCGCCCGCCGGCGTCTCGGAAAAGACCGCCGGCGCGCTGCTCGTTGGGATGGTGCTCGCCGGTACGGTCGCGTGCGCGGTGCTCCCGCCGCTCGTCGCCGGTAGACACTCCGAGCGCGGCTTCATGCGCGGCGCTGTGCTCGTCGGCTGCGGTGGCTGCGTGGTCCTGGGCGTGGCGCCCTGGCTGGGAGTGCAGGCGCTTGCGATCGTGGCGATCGGGATCGTCCTCCTGCCGGCGCTGCCGATCGTCCTCACGGCCGCCGAGCGGCTCGCCGGCGCCGCCGCGGGAACGGCCGGCGCGATCGTGTGGATGGCCGGCAACCTCGGCGGTCTCCTCGTCGCGCTGCTCGTGCAGATCCTCGTCCACCATCCGCTCGCGGCGTTCCTCGCGATGGGAGGCGTGGCGCTGCTGGGACTGCCGCTCGCGGCTCGCCTGACCTCGCCGGTGGTAGAGGAGCGCGGCGGCAGCCCCGCACCGGCCACGACCGGTTGATGGACAGGTATGCGCGCGGGACGCCTGCATGCGCCCGGCGGAGATGCTCACGGCGGCGACGCTATTGCGCGGGGCGCCAGCGGCTGGTGTCCGGCAGCGGCTCCAGATGCGGCTCGATCCGCTCGCGCATGGGCTCGAAGCGCGGGGGCAGGGCGAGCCGCTGACCGAGCGTCTCGGGCGCTTCGTCGGCGGCGAAGCCGGCGCCGTCGAGCGTCGCGAGCTCGTAGAGGATGCCGGAGGGCTCGCGGAAGTAGACCGACTCGAAGTAGAAGCGGTCGATGATCGGAGTTGGGTGGGTCCCGGCCTCGATCACGCGCTCGCGCCACTGCTCCTGCTCGGCGCGGAGGACCGACCAGGCGATGTGGTGCACGGTGCCGGCGCCGGGAACGCCGCGCTCGTCGCTCTGCGCGAAGGCGATCCGACCGCCGCGGTGCTCGCCGCGCGCCTCCCAAAGATTCTCCGCCGACTCTGTGAATGTGAAGCCGAGCACGTCCCCGACCAGCGCCTCGCTGCGGGCCGGGTCGACGACGAGCGCGTGCACCGAGTCGAAGCCCCGCAGCGCGAACTCCTCCGAGACCTCGTTCGAGCGGGCCGTGAGCGCGGCATCCCCGGTCTCGTCGACCGCGAGCTCGTGGTTCATGCCCTCGGGGTCGGCGAACCGCAGCCGGCCGGGCTCGCGGATGACCTCCACGCCCTCTCCGGAGAGGCGCCCGCTCCAGAAGTCGAGCGCCGCCTCGCCCGCGACGCGGTGGACGATGCGGTCGATCATCCCGGCGCCGGCGCGTCCGGGCTGTGCGCCGGGGTACTCGAAGAAGGTGATGTCGGCGCCGGGCGAGCCGTGCTCGTCGGAGTAGAAGAGGTGATAGACGCTCGGGTCGTCCTGGTTGACCGTCTTCTTGACCAGCCGCAGCCCGAGCACGCGCGCGTAGAAGTCGACGTTGCGGGGAGCATCGCCGGTGATCAAGGTGATGTGGTGAATGCCGTCGATCGCTTGCATGACCGTCTCGAGTGAGGTTACGCGAGTTAATCGAGGGCCGCGACTAGCCCGGCATGGGTGTTTGCTATTTTGACACCGTATGCGGTGTACCACAGGCGCATCCGTGTTGCTGCGCGAGGCGAGAACACGACATGGCATCAGCCAGCGACAACTGGCGCTCCGCGCGAAGACCAGTCAAGACGCGATCAGTCGGATCGAGCGTGGCGTTGAGTCGCCGACGCTCGAGCGGCTCAACCACCTGCTGATGATGCTCGGCGAGCGTCTCGAGCTCAACACCATGCCGTTGGTCGAGGCGGAGGGTGAGGTCGCGCGGCTTACCGCGCGCGAGCGGCTGCGCGAGGCGGCATCGTGGAACCTGGTGGCGACCAAACTGGAGATCACGGGCGCACGGGCACGAGCGGCCGGCCATCCAGCGACACGCGGCGTACGACCGTGAGCGACACTCCCGAACGCCCGCTGGACCTACGGGAGCTGTTTCGGGTGCTCGACGAACATGGTGTCGACTATCTGATCGTCGGCGGAGTTGCCGACGCCCGCGTCGGCCACCTTTTCAATGCTCGATAATGTATGTTATGTAAACCTGAGCAGAGAAACAGCCCTTCTACCGCTAAGGCTAGCGCTCGGACGAGGCGCTCTCGGTCAGCGCCCGCGCCCGCCCGAGCACCGCGTCGATCATCGGTTCGGTGAGCTTGCCCGTGAACGTGTTCTGCTGGCTCGGGTGGTAGCAGCCGAGCAGCGTGTAGCGATCGGCCCGGAGCTCGGCCGTGTGGCCGAACGCTGGCCGTGGCCGCGGCAGTGCCGCCGACGGGTCGGCGATCGCGGCGGTCAGCCGCAGCGCCGCATCCCAGGCGAAGGCACCCAGGCAGAGGATCGTGCGCACGCCGCCGAGCAGCCGCAGCTCTTGCACGCTCCACGGCAGGCACTGCTCGCGCTCGGCCGGCGTCGGGCGGTTTGCGGGCGGCGCGCAGCGCACCGCCGCACTGATCCAGGCGCCACGCAGTTGCAGGCCGTCGTCGCGGCCGACGGAGCTCGGCTGGTTGGCGAAGCCGGCGCGGAACAGGGCCGCGAACAGGAAATCGCCGGAGCGGTCGCCCGTGAACATTCGCCCGGTACGGTTGGCGCCGTGCGCGGCCGGAGCCAACCCGAACACAAGCAGACGCGCGGCCGGATCGCCGAAGCCGGGGAGCGGCCGGCCCCAGTACTGCTCCTGCGCGAACGCCGCGCGACGCTCGCGCGCGACCTGCTCGCGCCACTCCACCAGGCGCGGGCAACGCCGGCAGTTGCTGACCTGCCCGGCCAGATCCACGAGACCCTCGCCGTCTTGCGCTGCAGCGTCTATCGAGGTGGCCTTCAGAGTGAGCAGGAGCATAGAGCCGTTGCCCCTCAATCGGCCCCAATCCTCCCGAGCGGCGTAGTAGCATCGTTCGGGCGATGTCGCTGTGGATGCTGTTCGTATTGCTCGCGCTGATCAAGCTCCCGTTGATCGGGCTGATGCTGTGGATGCCATTCCGCAACGACGTGGCGCTGCTTCCATCCGAGGCCACCGACTCCACCGAGGAGGACGGGGGCAGCCACACGCTGCCCGCCGGTCCCATCGATCCTCATCCGCGCATGCCCCTCCCCCGCTCTCCGCGCCGCGACCCGCATGGCTCCCCGGCGCTCCCGGCGCCCGCTCGGGTACGCACGCCGGTGCGCGCCAAGGGCGTGGAGATCCACCGCTAGCTGACAACCTCTCTTCACTGCTCCGGCAGGAGGCCGAGCTGCTGCCCTACGCGAGCTCGTGACGAGCTCAGGCAGACGCCCGCCGCCGCGCCCCGGCTACTTGCCGCGTTTGATGTTCTGCTTGCGTTGCCTGCGCGCGGCCTTCGCTTTCGCGCGCCGCTTGCGCATGATCGCCGCCGTGTCGTGACCGGAGCCGCCCTTGCCGAGCAGACCGTCTCCCGCCGGTGCCACGCTGCGCGCGTCGCGCACGATCAGGAAGGCGATCCCACACAGCAGCAGGATTGCCGCGGCGCCGGCAATCAGGATCGTGCCCTTCGAGTTGGACGTGCTGGCCGCAGACGTCGTGGTGGTAGCGGTGGTTTCGGTCGGCGTCGTTTCCGTCTGCCCTTCGGTCAATTCGCTGAACGAGCTCCCCCCACCGAGGGCGGCCGGCGCGCTCGCCGGCGCGGCGAGCGTCAGCGCCAGGATCGCGCAGGCGGAGAGGGATGCGAGACGTCGGCTCGACACGCCGCGAGCATACCGCCTGCGCCGCGCGCGCCGCGCGCCTGCCCAGACCGTAGAATGAGCGGCCGATGCCACCCAAGCAACGCCAGGTCAGGATCGAGCAGCGCGGCGCCGTCGACGCGATCCAGGCGCTCGAGCAGCGCTCCGACGAGGAGCTCGAGGCCGAGACCAAATACAAGTCCGCCGCGATGGCGATCCTCGGCGCGCGCGCGTCCGAGCGCTTCGACGCCGAGGCCGCGCGCTCCTACTTCCAGCGCGCGATCGCCGCCGCCCGCCCCCAGGAGCGGATGCAGATCCGGCGCATGGCCGACGCTTCGCTCGCGCTCGCCGAACGCCGCGCGGGCGATCTGAAGGACGCCGTCGAGCGCCTCGGCCAAACCCCGCCGAGCGGCCGGCAGATGTTCGCGCTGCACGCGATGGGTCTGCTCGTCCCCCCCGGCTCCGCGGGGATCCTCGCGCGCATCCGCGGGATCCTGCTGATCATCGCGCTGGTGATCGTGCTGCTCGCGATCGGCCTCGGCCTCGTCGAGCTGATCTCGCTGCCGTTCGGCGGGCTCGGGATCGCACCGGGCGTGCTGCTCGGGCTGTTCCTCGTACTCGCCGTCTTCGGTGTGATCACGGCAATCGGCCGGCGCCGGCGCGACCGGGCGCAGAAGGCCACGCGCGGCGGCTAAAGGGCCTATCTCGATAGGGCCGCACGTCTGTGCCGGCCGGGGCCCTTCGCGGGGCGTCGTCCTCGGGCTCGACATGGCCCACCATGCCTTCGCCCTTGCGTCCTACCCCCGCTCGACCCCCGAGCACCCCAACCGCACGC
>DATCFG010000050.1:0-25516 GCA_036509655.1 Solirubrobacteraceae bacterium
CGGCGCGCCGAAAGGGCTGGGAGCCTTCAAGAGCAACGCCGTCACCTTCCTCACGCAGACCTCGGCGACGCTGAATGCCCGCGTCAACCCCGACGGGCAGACGGTCACCGAATGCACGTTCGAATACGGGACGAGCACCGGCTACGGGTCGAAAGCGCCGTGCAAATCACTGCCGGGGTCCGGGACGAGCCCGGTGGCGGTATCCGCGAAAATCACGGGCCTCACCCCGAACACCGGATACCACTTCAGGGTCGTGACAAAGAGCTCGGGCGGCACGGTCGAAGGCCCCGACGTGGCGTTCAAAACGCCGTAGCGGACGCCTTCACGGTCGGCGCCCGCTCGCGTGAACACTTCTCTGTGAGTGGCGGGCAGGAAAACAAAGCCACGGGCGAACAGGCCTCCGTGAGCGGCGGTGGCGGCGGGGAAGCCTCCGCTCCCCTCACCTCGATCACGGGCGTTTGGCGACCGGCTAATGGCAGTCCCGATCTCCGCCTTGTGGGAACTCTGACAAACCGGTTCGCCCAACCCCGAAGGCATCACCGTGCTCTCGAAAGCCGAACAGGAAGGCCTGAAGCCGATCCTGCCCTACTTCAAGTTCGACGGGACAGGGGTTGGCGGCAAGCCTACGGTGCGGATCGAAGGCGCCAACCTGCAGGTGATGTCGGCGGGGATCCCGTCTCCGCGACGAACGCGGTCGGGACGAGCAAAGGCGGGGACGTGACGTTCAGGACGGGGTAGCGGGGGCAAGTGAGGTGGCCCCCTAACAGCGAACAAGTTTGTACGCTTGCTGCGAACTTGACGGTTCGCAATCTGCGAGCTAGGATGAAGCATCGCCAACGGATCTGACATCTTGCCGCCGGGAGCCAACCCGTTCATCCATGCCCGGGTGCTCGCTCCCGAGGAGAGCATCGATCGCGCCGAGGGCAGGCGGCTGCTCGATCTGGCTGCGGGTGGACACAACGCCGTGCTGCACGCGCCTCGGCGCTTTGGGAAGACCACCCTGCTCAAGCAGGTGCTCGAGAGCGCCTCCGAACTCGATATGCCCGGTGTACTGGTCGATCTCAGTGACGTCCTGAGCGTCGCCGATGTTGCAGCGCGACTCGAGCAGGCGTTCCGCGCACTTCCCGGCAACATCCAGAGGCTCGTCAGCAAGGAGCTCGGCAGCGTGGCGATCACGACGCCGATCGCGGGGTTCAGCTTCTCGCGGCGCAATCCACCCGCCGATCCGATCGCGGCCGTGCATACGCTGCTCGAGCTGCCGGCGCAGATAGCCAACCGCCATGGTCGGCGTGTCCTCGTGGTCCTCGACGAGTTTCAGTCGCTGGTCAACCTTGATGGCCTGGACGGGGTGTTGCGCAGCCACATTCAGCATCACAGCGACGTCAGCTACGTGTTCGCCGGCTCAGAGCCCTCACTACTCCGCATGCTGTTCGAGGATCGTGCCCGCCCGCTCTACGGACAGGCTGAGCGCGTGCAACTCAAGCGCCTCGACCCTGACGCCACACATGACTTCATCGATCGCCGCTTCGATGAAACCGGCAAGAATGCGGGAGAGACGATCTCCGCTCTGATCCACGTCGCCGAGGGTCATCCACAACGTCTGATGCTGATTGCCCACCTGCTGTGGGACCGCGTCGAGACGCCCCATCCAGCCACACTCACCGACCTGCGCAGCGCCTACGACGCCACAATGCGAATGGTCAACCCCGAGTTGCGCTACTTGTGGGATGCCCTGAGCGCAAACGAAAGGCGCGTCCTGGCCGCGCTGGCGTCCGGATACTCCCCCTATCAGCAGGAGGCCAAGATATTCATGGGCCTGGCCAACCGCAGCAGCGCAGCCCGCTCCGCCGAGAACCTCGAAGGTAACGCCATCATCGAGCGCGTCGAAGACGACGAGCCGCCGCGCATCATCGACCCACTGCTCGCACGCTGGGTTCGTCGTCATGCAGGCGCGCGACTGCAGGTGTTCGTTCTGCCGCGCGATGGACAGTTCGCTGTTACCGATGGTCCTTCCCTAGCCTTCCTGCGATCCACTCACCAAACCATTGCCGACGCCGAAGCCGAGGCCGATCGCATCGCCGCCGCCGGCAACGGAGCGGACGTAATGATCTACGACGTCGATGATCCAAACGACCTGCCCGACTGGGCCGTCCCTCGCTGACGTGCAGTAGCGGCGGTGGTGATCTGCTCGACGAGCTCTGTCGCCTGACGGTGGTCCTGACCGCGTGCGCGACGGCTCGGCGACTGCTTCGCGATCGCCACCGCCCGCGCTCGCAACCTGGCGCTCCTGACCGGAGACCCGGAGATCCTCGATCGAGACCAACCATGCCCAGTCGAGGACCTGCGCGGTAATCAGACGTAGCTCGGCTGAGTCGCGCAGCTCGGCCATCGGATTCGGCGGGTGTGACGCCCCCGAGCACTGGGTGGTCACGGTCACGTCGTCGTCGGTCACGTTGGTCTCAAGATCGTGCTTGCCATGCTCGAGCTCAACGTCCATCCCCATCCGAAACTGCTCGAGGTCAAACGAAGACCTCACCCAGTCGATGCCGAGCCGCTCGCCGGCCGCACGGGCCTCATCGGCCGTGAAGTGGGACTTGTCGCTCATGCGTGGGACAGCCTACGATCAGTGCGCGAGCGCTGTCCGGCTCGCGTGCTTTGCAAGCGTCCGACCGAAGGCCGCGCTCATGCTCGCGTTGGACGAGCACCGAGCGTACGAGTCGGGCCAGCGCTTACGCTCCCACGATGGGTCGAGCGAGCATGCACCGCCTTGTGATCGTGGGAGGCGGCTTTGGCGGACTCCAGGCCGCGCTGAAGCTGCGTCGCGCGCCCGTGGACATCACCCTTGTGGACAGGCGCAACTTCCATCTGTTCCAGCCGCTCACCTACCAGGTCGCCACTGGTGCGCTGTCCCCCGGCGAGATCGCCTATCCGCTGCGCGCGATCTTCAAACGCGACCGCAACATCCGGGTGCTGATGGCCGAGGTCGTCGACGTCGATCTCGACGCACGCGAGCTCCGCCTGGAGGCGGTGGACGGGGTGCCGGCGCCGGCGTCGCTCCCCTACGACACGCTGATCGTCGCCGGCGGCTCGCGTTACTCGTTCTTCGGCCACGACGAGTGGGGCGAGTTCGCCGAGGAGGTCAAGTCGCTCGAGAGCGCGCTCCTGGCCCGCGCGCGTATCCTCAGCGCGTTCGAGGCGGCCGAGATGGAGCCAGACCCGCAGCGGCGCGCGGCGTGGCTCACCTTCGCCGTCGTCGGTGGCGGCCCGACAGGGGTCGAGATGGCCGGCCAGATCGCTGAGCTCGCGCGCGACACGCTGAGCCGCGACTTCAGATCGGCGGATCCTCGCACGGGACGTATCCTGCTGATCGAGGCTGCCGATCGCGTGCTCACGAGCTTCCCACCGTCGCTGTCGGCGAAGGCCGCGCGATCGCTGCAACGGCTCGGCGTGACCGCGCTGCTCGGGCGCACTCTGGTCGACGTCGACGCTCGCGGTGTCACCGTGGAGGACGGCAGCGGTAAGACCGAACAGATCGCTACGCGCACCGTTATCTGGGCCGCCGGCGTGACGGCGTCGCCGCTCGCCGCGAAGCTCGCCGAGCGCAGCGGCGCGGAGCTTGACGAGGCGGGCCGCGTGACCGTGGAGCCCGACCTGACGCTTCCCGGCCATCCGGAGGTCTTCGCGCTAGGTGACATGATCCGCGTGCGTGGCAGCGACGGCGTGTCCCGCGTCCTGCCCGGGGTCGCACCCGCAGCGATGCAGGAGGGTCGCTATGCAGCCATGACAGTGCGCGCTCGACTACGGGGCAAGGAGACGCCGCCGTTCCGCTACCGCGACAAGGGCAACCTCGCCACGATCGGACGAGCGGCAGCCGTCGCCGACATCGAGCACCTGAGACTGAGCGGCTTCCTCGCATGGATGACGTGGCTGCTCGTCCATCTCTGGTACCTCGTGGGATTCCAGAACCGCATCGTCGTCTTCATCCGCTGGTCATTCAGCTTCGCCACGCATGGTCGCGGCGCGCGCTTGATCACCGAGACCGATGCGACGACGAGCCGCGATGAGCCGCCAAGCGGCAACGGATGACGACCAGCCCTTCCTGCGCGGTCTCGAGGAGTACAAGGAGCAAGCGCTGGCTGCTGCACTCGCCACGCCCACGGCCAGAAGATCGTGCTACTGCTCACTGGCTACCACAAGGGCGAGAATCCGAGCGCCCGGCGCCGTTCGAGCAGATCGCGCGGCCAGTCTGTTAACCAGCCCGCTGGCCAGTCACCGCGTGCGCGCTTCGGGTGCGCGCATACGGGTCAGGGCGTACGGCTATCAGAGCCCCATCGCGCGCACGACTACCCGGTCCATCACGCGGGTCGGCAGAAGTCGCGTGAGGACGAGGCGCATTTTCGCGTCGCGTCCCACGACGTAGCGGGTCCTGGGTCGGCTCGCGGTCAGAGCGTGCTCCACGGCGCGCGCAACCTCGAGCGGCGGTACGCCCGTACGCTCACCCAGAGAGATGAACTTGGATATCGCCGCGATTCCGGCGCTATAGAGCTCCAGAGCCTCGGCCGGCATGTTCGCCGTTGCCTGCTCGGCGCTAGCGCGGCCCTTCTCCCAGATCGGCGTAGCGACCGCTCCCGGCTCGACGGCTGCGACCTCGACGCCGAACCGGTGCAGCTCGAGTCGTAGCGCGTCAGTAACCGCCTCGAGCGCGTACTTCGACGCGTTGTATGGTCCAAGGAATGGACTAGCCAGACGACCGCCAATCGAGGTCATGTTCACGACTCGCCCCCGCGCCTTGCGCAATGCCGGCAGGGCCGCTTGAGTGACGGCGACCTGGCCGATGAAGTTGACCTCGAGCTGGCGGCGCCAGTCGTCGATCGGCACGAACTCGAGCGGTCCGCCCACCGAGATACCGGCGTTGTTGACGAGTCCCGCAAGGCCGGCGGGGGAAGCCTCATCGACGGTCCGCATCGCGGAGGCGATCGACTCGCTCTCGGTGACGTCGAGCATCAGCGGCTGCATGCGCCCGGATCCCGCGCCACGCAGCGAGTCTGCGTCTGACTGCTTGCGCACGCCGGCAAAGATGGTGAAGCCGAGGCTGTCGAGATGCTCGGTGCAGGCCCGCCCTATGCCCGTCGATGCACCACTGATCAGGACCGCGCCTCGATTCGGGTTATCAGGCATGGATGCGCGATCCTAACACCCACTGTCGGCGCCCGCTCGCGTGAACACTTCTGTGAGTGGCGGGCAGGAAAACATCATGCGATCAGTAGCGTACACGGCTGCATAAAGGTAGCGTAGGAGTCTGCATTGTGGTAGCGTTGCATGATGTCGCCGAGATCGTGGCCTCGGGATTCCCGGGTCTGGGCGGCCTGCAAGGACGCGCCCAGCGCGCCCAGCTGGACGGATATCTGCTGCGAATTGTCGACCGCGACTTCACCGAGCTTGGGCGCCCGGTTCGCAACCCCGCGGCACTGCGGCGCTGGATGACGGCCTACGCGGCCGCGTCCTCGACCAGCGCATCGTTCGAGACGATCCGCGACGCCTCGACTTCAGGCCATGGAGAGAAGCCGGCGAAGAGCACGACCATCCCGTACCGCGACGCGCTCGAACGCCTGTGGATACTCGACCCGGTTCCGGCGTGGCTGCCAACCCGTAACCGGATCGCGCGGCTCTCGGCGCCGCCCAAGCATCAGCTTGCCGATCCCGCGCTCGCGGCGCGACTGCTTGGTGTGGGCACCGGCAGCCTCCTGGATGGCGTCGCACCTGCAGGCCCGTCGGTTCCACGGGACGGCACGCTGCTCGGCGCCCTGTTTGAGTCGATTGTGACGCTCTCGACACGTGTGTACGCCCAAGCGTCGGAGGCCAGCGTCAAGCACCTGCGCACCGCCTCCGGCGCACGTGAGATCGACCTGATCGTCGAGCGCGCCGACGGCCGCATAATCGCGATTGAGGTCAAGCTTGCCCGCGACCCGACCGAGCGCGACACCCGCCACCTCAAATGGCTGGCTGGGCAGATCGGCGACACGCTGCTGGACGCGATCCTCATCACCACCGGCGAGTATGCATACCGCCGCAAAGACGGCATCGCGATCGTTCCCGCCGCGCTGCTCGGCCCCTGACCTGAATTCCAACGCGAGAAGGACCATTTCTCACAATTTGTCCGCACCGGAAGTCGCAATCGGGGCAGGAGGCTCCGCGCCCACGACCATTGTAAAGATCCCCGACCGGCGCGGATGCGACCCAAGACATACCTCTACTTATCTCGGGTGGCGGTTATAACACCGCGAGTGGTGAAGGTAGCTCCGTCAGCGCCGGCTCGGGTAACACGGCCGGCGGTGGCTACAGCTCGATCTCGGGGGGCTACTCGAGTCAGGCGGAAACCAGCTGGGACTCCGTCAGCGGTGGCGTGTTCAACGTCGCGAAGGGCACCGAGAGCTCTTCACCGGTGGTCTGGGTAACACCGCTGCCAGCATCGACTCGAGCATCGGTGGGGGCTGCTCGAACACGACCGGATGAACAGGAAGCCGCGCCGGCCCCCACGAGCCGCGGGACACGACGCACCCTGATCATGCTTCACAAAAATGCTAACATCGTTCTCGAGACGCCATCGATGCCACGCCAACCAAAACACCCCCGCGATCAAAGCCCAATCGGCACGCCCGTAGCCGAGGACATCCACGCGTCGCTCCATGATGCCGAGATCCGCGGCGAGCACGAACGCCTCGCCCCCTTCGAGGCCCTGGCACGACTGGTCATCATGCGCAGAGCCGCACTGGGTATCTCTCAACAGCAGCTCGCCAAACGGATGCACACCACAGCCTCCGCGATCTCACGGATCGAGTCGGGAGCACACGCGACCAACGCGCGCACCCTCATGCGGCTCGCGGACGCCCTCGACGCACGCGCGATCCTCGGCTTCGAGTACGGACCCCCAGCGAAGCCCAGGCGCGAACTGGTCGTACTCTGAGACCCCCGAAACATCGCAGAACGCCCTGACGCGGGGCACGGAGGCTCCGCACCCACGACCCCAGAGGCGCTTGTGGTCCGCCTGTGGCGCATCACTGGCTTTGGGCTCGGCGCTCCTCAATCGTGCTAAGCACCCGCCGCCGCACGTCAGCTTGCAGATGTCTCTCCTTCAGGGCGGCGCGAAGGCTCATGCCGGGATCGAAATCGCCTCGCATCACCTCATCGAAAGCATGGCCTTCCGCTGTCAATACCGCTCTTCGGTCCTCTCCAGCCACCACTCGCGACTCGGCTAGATCCTCGTTCCATTGGGTCCACAACTCAACCTCCGCAAAGACGGGAGACGCCTGTGCGTGAATGCGATCCAGTTGCACCTTAACCCGACTCTGGTTGTGAAAGAAACGCTGCTGCAGGAGAGTCACGCCGATCTCGGTGAGCGCGCAAATCCGCCGATCGAGATAGAGGTCGGCTGCATCGAGCATGCCGAACTCGGTAAGACGTGCAACGTAGTGACGGTCGTCTCTCCGTAGGAGCGGCAGGGGCATGACTCGAAAATTGCCCTTCCAGGCCGCCAGCGGAATCTCATCTGCCAGTGCGACGGGTAGCGCCTGTAGACGCTCCACCAGTTCCACCCCGTCTGCCCTCAACGAGCATGGGTGGGAGAGGACGAGCACGAAGTCATGCGCTGAGCATCCGGGGATATCCGGACCGTCGAAGACATCGCCGGTCATGACCGGTCGCCACGGCTCTATAGGGTCGCCGCGATCGAGATAGAGGTCATCTACCGAGCCGGGGCGATCGAGCTCGACGGCCACAGTTCGGCGGATTCCTACCGCGAGCGCTCGACGATCGAGAGGTGTCCGTCGCCGGCGTCTTCGACTACGAAGGTCTGATCGCGCGCATACCGCTCGCGCCAGCGATCATCGAAGGCATCGAGCATCGCGTGTGCGCCCAGATGGCCGGCCACGTGATCGAGCAGCAGGGCCACGTTTCCGAGAGCGTAGAGGTCGAGCGGGGTGAGCGTCGCTTGATCTGAGAGCGGCATCTCGAGCCACGAGCCGACATCCTCGAGCGGTCCCGCGTTGTCGCTCAGCATCTGCAGGAACGTGACAGCGCGCGCAATCGCCCGACGCTTGTCGGGAGATATCGTCTCCCCGCGTCGCCACTTGCGCACCGCCGTTGACGAAACCGCCGCGAGTCGCGCGATGGCTGCCCACGACAGTCCGTAGCGGTGAGACAGTTCGCGCAGCAGGTCATACGGATCACGCATCGCCGCCGCTGTCGTGCGCTCGTCGAGTTCGAGCTCTCGTGTGTCCTGATGAAGGACACGGACCTCGTCGTCAAGGTCTCGCGTGCGATCGCGTAGCGCCGATACCCGGTTCAGCAGGCGAGAATCCGCGGTCTCCGGGCGAATGGTCGGCCGCGGTAGAGTCCCGGTGGCCTCGGTGTCAAGCAGTGGCTCCGGCGGCGCATCTGCCGCGTTGAGGATCGTGGTCTGATCGGCTGAATTCATGAGTGCTCCGTTTGAAAGAGATCACGAGCGCGATCTGTGATCGCGCGCTCGAATAGGCGGTGCGAAGGCTCGTCCAGACGCCGGTATGTGCCGATGACGTTCTCAGCGGCAAACGAGAGAAACGCGTCATCCGTCGGCTGCCAAAAGATGTCGATATCCAGAAGAAAGAAGTGCCCCTGCTCTGAGGAGGGCAACCTCAGCCGGCCATTCGGATCAACCGCGAATCCGGTGTTTGGGCCGAACCTAACGATAGCTCTGATCTCGTCCTCGATTCGCAGCCCAAGCGTCGTCTCAGACCCATCCACGATGTAATTGCCGGCGTACCGAGCAGGCCCCAGCAGATCGTCGTTGATGAGCGCCGTCCACTGGTCGGCTCGCTCGACTCCCGGCGCCCGGATCTCATTGACGAACCGCAGCCCTATGCGGCGAGTGGTCGTGATGCCGGCCGGCTCGACCGCACGCAACGCCTCGGTGATTGCGGCGACAAGATCCTCGGAGCTCGAGAAGACCGTCGTCTGCACCGTAAGGGCATTCGCCCCGATGGTGACGCTGCGCGTGTGCTCACGATTCGTCATCACCAAGTCGGCACCGGCCGGCGAGGGCATCGCGCCCTGTGGACCGATCGCGACCCGCAGGGTCGTTTGAGCATCGGCTATCGGATAGGCGTCGCGCAACCGCTCATAGACCGCTGCACGCCCGTCCTGCGTCGAAAGGCTCGGTGCAAGACCGAACTGGACCTCGAACGCCACGAAGCGAACAGGAGCGGAGGGGTAGGGATTTTGAGCTGGGGAGTGGGGCATAACCGGCTTGCGAGGATGACCGTTGTATCGGACGAACCTAAACCGAACTATAACCGAACCGGTCCGGGACAGGACCCTGGTACTGCGGATCGCGCATCGAGAACGTGGTACGTCTGTAGCCGGGCGCGGGGAATACACATCCGATCCGGCAGATGCTGCTTTGCGAGGAGCGTTTACGTCGAGCGTTGCCTGATCTGGTCGCCCGAACTTCACCAGCGCGCTGGCCTGGCGCAATGCGGCCTGTAGATCTCGTCCGCCCACGTCGAACAGGCCGTAGTGCGTCTCGTCCTTGAGGTTCAACAGCCGCCGCAGCGAGCTGGCTGCGCGCTTGCCGCCCGGCACGATCTGCTCGACGAGCTCTGTCGCCTGACGGTGGTCCTGACCGCGTGCGCGACGGCCGAGCGCCGTGCAGCACGCCGCATCCGACGCGGCGATGCCCGCCAAGACCGCCAGCGCCGCGGCTGCGCTCGCGACTCCCTGCGCACACTGCGCCAGCTGACACGAGCAGGAAGCGCACAGTGACAGGAAAGCTCCACAAGTGCGACGATGCCACGATCGTTGGTCGCCTTCGGAAGGCCTCCGCGGCCTCACGGAAGCTGAACAGGGGAAGTTGTTCGCACCGGACGTCTGTCCAGGTCCGGGGCTGTCCTTAAAGGACAGCAAGAGATTGCCCGAAGGGGATTGCAGATGACCCTCCCTAGAAGTGCAAGGCGATAGCGATGATGCGGCCGTTGGCGCGCTCGACGATCGGGTCGACCTCACGGTTCTGCGCGGTCGACAGGAATACGGGGTGTACGCGGAGGAGGTTTGGGGAAATGCCCCTAATGAAGATGCCCGACGGAGCCGATACTTAAGCCATGATCGTCCTCGCAACAATCGCCCTCGGCTGGCTCGCGCTGATGACGCTGGTCGTTTCCTCCTGCCGCGCCGCGCGCCTAGGCGATCAGGCTCAGCTGGAGACCTCCGCCGCACCACCGCCGCCGCCGCAACCGATGTCTCAGCCCGTCCGCCGCCGCCGCGCCGCCAACACGCTCGCCGCCGCCCACCACGGCCGCGGGCTCCAGCGCCCGGTCTAGCTCCAGCGCCCGGTCTCTCTCCAGCGCCCGGCCTCTCTCCAGCGCCCGGCCTCTCTCCAGCGCCCAGCCTCTCTCCAGCGCCCAGCCTCTCTCCAGCGCCCGGTCTCTAGCCCCAGCGCCCAGCCTATTCTCGCGCCGATTCAGCCGATCGCCGGGGTCTGCACGCAGCAGCCGTCGATGATCCCTGTGCCCCTCCCAACGTAGTGCCCGTCGGGCTCGACCGTCACCTCGTAGTGCGCCCGCACACCGTCGCGGTAGACGATCGCGCACGACCACGGGTTGCGCAGCACCGCCGCGTCGCCGGGCGCCCGGCGCCCTCGCGCTCGCCGCTCTCGGCGGCTCCTAAAGGCATAGCTGTCCTTCGGCTCGCCAAGGACATCCGCAGCACAGGTCGAATGCGAAGTGGACATTAGTTTGGAAAGAGCGGGTTCCGCGTGACCAACCGGCGGATCCCGTCCGCCGACCGAGTAACAATGAGCACCAGCCTTCGGCACACCTGTCTCAAATGATCCTGTTTGCGCTCATCGCCATCTGGCTCCTTCTGATCGCCTTCGTCGGGGCGCTCTGCCGGATCGCGGCGGCCGCTGACGACCACCACGACGCCACCCAGCGCTATCCCACGCTCTCCGCCCGGGGACCCCACGCGCAGCCGGGGCGGATCCGTTGGGGCAGTCCCTGCGCACCGGCGGCGCGAGATCTGCGCGGTGCGGGTGCGGGTGCGGGTGCGGGTGCGGGTGCGGGTGACGCTAGAGCCGCCGGCGTCCGTGGCGGCCGAGAACGTGCGGGACGGTACACAGCAGGATCTTGAGGCATTGCCAGAGCCGCCGCGCGCGCCATCGCGGCGGCGAGCAGTCTAGGCTTGCGCGCAATGTCGAGCGAAGCGATTCAGGCCTCGACGCCCCGGCCGATTCCCGCTGTCGCGGCGAGCGAGCGAGATCCCCTGCGGTTGGCTGGGTTCATCGCCCTGATGCTGCTCGCGCCCGCGGCGATCGTCTACCTCTCGTTCAACGCCGGTGGCTTCTTTCCGAGCGCGACCGGCTTTGCGGCGGTCGTGTTCGCGCTCGCGCTGATCGTGCGCACGACGCTCGCCGCGCGCCCGTTCGAGGGCTTCAGCCGCACGCTCGCCGTGCCGCTGGGGGGGCTCGTGCTGTTTGGCGCCTGGCAGCTCGCCTCGACGCTGTGGTCGCACGCGACCGCGCTCGGCCTCGACGCCTACGACCGCACGCTGCTCTACGTGCTCGCCTTCGCGCTGTTCGGCTCGCTGCGCTGCACGCCCGAGCGGCTGCGCTGGCTGGCGCGGGCGCTGTTCGCGGGGGTCGCCGCGGTGTGTCTGATCGGGCTCCTCTCGCGCGTGCTGCCGCACACCTGGCCGACGACGAGCGGCTTCTACGACGATCGCCTCAACTACCCGCTGACCTACTGGAACGCGGAGGGTATGCTCGCGATGCTCGCGCTCGTGCTCGGCTTTCACCTGACCGCCGACCGCGCCGAGCACCCGGCCGTGCGCGTGCTCGCGGCCGCGCTCTTCCCCGGGCTGGCGGCGACGCTACTGCTGACGTTCTCGCGCGGCGCGCTCGGCGTGACGATCGTGGGCCTGCTCGCCTACTGCCTGCTGACGAGGCTGAGCACGCTGCCGAGCGCGCTGCTGGCGGTCGTGCCGGCGAGCGCGATCGCGCTGGGCTCGGCGTGGAATGCGACCCTGCTGGCCGGCACTCGGCCGACGAGCGCCGCGGCCGTCGTGCAGGGGCGCCACGTGGCGGTGGTCGTCGGCGCGTGCATGCTCGGCGCAGGCCTACTGCGGGTCGTGCTGCTGTTCGCCGACGGGGCGATCGCGCGGATGGCGCTCGTGCGGAGGCCGCCGCGTCGCGCGGTGCGCGTGTGGTCGGGCGTCGCGGCTGGGGTGCTCGTCGTCGTCGTGGCGCTCGCGCTCGGCGCGTTCGGCTACGCGCACCACGAGTACGACAAATTCATCCACGGCACGAACGAAAAGCACACCGCACAGACCCGCGATCGGCTCTCCGAAGTGACCAACGACGGTCGACTGCCGCTGTGGAAGGCGGCGCTGCGAATCTACGAAACCGATCGGCTCCACGGCACCGGCGCCGGCAGCTACCAGCTCTACTACACGCGCTACCGCACGGTGCGCTCCTACGTCGTCGACACCCATTCGCTGTATCTACAGAGCCTCTCCGAGCTGGGGATTGTCGGCTTCGTGCTGATCCTCGTCGTCGTCCTCGGAATGCTCGTCGGGCTCGCCACGCGGATTCGCGGACCCGCCCGCGGGCTGTACGCGGCGCTGTTCGCCGTGACGCTCGCGTGGGCGATCCATCAGGCGGTCGACTGGGACTGGCAGATGCCGGCGGTCACGCTGGGGGTCTTCATGCTCGCCGGCCTCGCGCTGGCGCGAACCGCCGGCGGCCGGCCCGGGCGCTTCGGGCTGCCGGGCGGGCGCACGCTCGTCGCGCTCGGCTGGCTCGTGCTCGCGGTCGCGCCGCTGCTCGGGGGCGTCTCCTACGCGCGCCTGCAACAGAGCGGGCTGGACCTGAAGACGCGCGGCGGCTGCACGAGCGCCAAGCGCGAAGCGCTGTCCTCGCTGTCGCTGTCGGCCAAGCGCCCGCAGGCGTACGCGATCATCGGCGTCTGCGATCTCGAGCAGGGTTTCGCCCAGGCCGCGGTACCGGCGATGGCGCAGGCGGCCTCGCTCGAGCCCGAGAGCTGGGAAAACGCGTTCTGGCTGGCCGACGCTCGCGCCGCCGCGGGCCTCGATCCGCACGCGGCGATCGCCCGCGCGATCGCGCTCAACCCGCTGGAGCACGGGCTGCGCCATGCCGCGGAAGAACTGAGCGGCAGCGAACGGGAAGAATGGGAACTCGCCGCTCCGCGCCTGCGCACCGAAGCGCTGGACTCGGGCAAGTTCGCGATCACGAACCTCTGAGCGTCTCCGCTCGCGGAATCGGCCCACAAACTTTTGCGCCGCGGCTGTCGGAAAACGCCCCGCCCGTTCGTATCGGTGGTCAGAGGGATTTTCCCGTCAATGCAACAGGAGGCCAGGAGACGAATATGAGGCGTAAGAACGACGCACACAAGGATGAGTTGGAGGGCGTCGCTCAGCGCGTGCGCAACGAGCGTCCCGAGGCGAGCCCTTTGCAGCTCGACCAGATCAAGACTTCGGCGATGTCCCGTGCCAAGGCCGGCACCCGCCGCCGCAGCGCCGGCGCCCGTCGTCTCGCCACGGCCGGCCTCACGATCGGCCTGCTGGCCGCCGGTACCGGCGGCGTGATCGCCGATTCGCACGGCCACGGCGACGGCGGGGGTAGCAACAGCAACGCCTCCAACACGCAGTACGGAGGCGAATGCAACATCAGCAACGGCAGCGGCAACATCGGCGACAAGAACGGCGCCGGCGCCGAAAACAACGCCTGCAACGAAAACACCTACATCAACGAAGACAACACCACGACCATCACCACCACCAACACCAACAGCGGTGGCACGACCAACAACAACTACTTCACGACGGTCAGCGCCACTCCGGCGGCGAGCAGCGGTGTGCTGGCGGCCAAAACGACCAAGCCGGCGCTCAGCCTGCGCGACATCAAGATCCATCTGAACCTCTCGCGCAAGTCGCACCTGAAGAAGGTCACCCTGAAGCTGAACGGGAAAACCCTTAAGGTGCTGACGGGCAAGGCGGCTTCGAAGAACATCAAGCTGACGAACCTGCCGTGCACGAGCGGCGCGACGACGATCACCGTGATCGCCGTCACCTCGACCGGCAAGACGGTCAAGGAGAGCCACACCTACCACCTGTGCCAGGCATAAAGCAAGGATCGGCAGCCTGATAGGACCGGTCGTAAGGCCCCCAGGGAAACCCCGTTCCCTTGGGGGCCTTACTTCCTTCCACCTCGCTCAACCAGCCATCGCCGCCGAGGGCCAGTCAAAAGGCCCACAGCCGATGCCCACCGTTAGGAACCCGTGGCCCACGAACTGACCAGCCCGCCCAGGCGGACCACAGCGCAGCGAGACGGCAGAATGTCCTCTCGCATGCGATCTGACACCTTCGAGCGACTGTTCGAGGAGCACGCCGAGCGGCTGTTCTCCTTCCTCGCCTACCGCACCGGCAACCGGGCGCTGGCCGAGGACCTGCTCTCGGAAACCTTCGAGCGCGTGCTGCGCTCACGCCAGCGCTTCGATCCGCGCCGCGGCTCAGAGCGCCGCTGGCTGTACACGATCGCGCTGAACCTCCTGCGCGACCAGGCCCGCCGCCGCACGAACGAGGAGCAGGTGCTGCGCCACGTTAGCGCGGGCGACACGCTCGAGCACCTCGACGCCGGGTTGGACGCGGTCGAGCACCGCGACGAGCTCTATCGCGCGCTGGCGACGCTCAACGAGGACGAGCGAGAGGCGCTCGCCCTGCGCTTCGGCGCCGACCTGAAGCTGCGCGACGTCGCGCGCGTGCTCGGCGAGGGCGAGAGCGCGGTCGAGGGCCGGATCTACCGCGCCTTGGCAAAGTTGCGCGGCGAGCTACAGTAGTCCCTAAGCCGTTTCCACGCAGCAGCCGCTGACGGTCAGCGCGGGGTGCAGCAGCGGGCCGGAGACGGGCTCGCCGAAGCCGGAGATCGAGCGGTCGGCGTGGACGGTCACGTGAAAGCGCACGCTCGGGGGGCGCGGGTAGCGCACGACGCAGGTCCAGGGGTTGCCGAGCGCGCTGTGCGCCGGCGAGCCGCAGTGCACGGCCCGCGCGCGTGCGGACGGGGTTCCATACCCCGGGCGGGAGTCCTTGCTGGTCAGCAGCAGCGTCTGCAGCGCGGCCGGCCGCACCGGGACCAACGCCTGCTGCTGGAGGACGAACTCGGCGTTGCTTTCGTGGCTTTTCAGCGCCACCACGGTCGCCACAATCCCGGCCACGAGGATCAGCGCGACGAGCATCCCGGGCCGCCTCATGCGCGATCCGCGGGCTAGAGCCCGCGGCGCCCGAGGACGTGCGGGACGGTACGGAGCAGGATCTTGACGTCCTTCCACAGCGACCAGTTCGCGACGTACAGGTAGTCGATCGCGACCATCTCCCGCAGCGGCACCCTTGCCGGGCCGAGGATCTGCCAGTGGCCGGTCATCCCCGGCATCAGCTCCAGACGCCGGCGATGCCAGCCCTCGACACGCTGGTCCTCCTCGATCACCAGCGGGCGCGGGCCAACGAGGCTCATCTGGCCTTTGAGGATGTTGAACAGCTGCGGCAGCTCATCCAGCGCACTCTTGCGCAGGAACCCGCCCACGCGCGTCACGCGCGGGTCGTCGGCGATCTTGAAGAGGCCGTCCTGGGCCTCGTTGCGATCGCGCAGCGAGTCCTTCATCGCCTCCGCGTCGGGGACCATCGTGCGGAACTTCAACATGTAGAAGCGCTCGCCGTGCCGGCCGACGCGCAGCTGGCGGAAGAACACCGGGCCGCGACCGTCGAGCTTGATCGCGGCCGCGATCACCGCCAAGAGCGGCGAGACCGCGAGCAGGCCGAGCGAGGCGCCGATCAGGTCGAAGCCGCGCTTGACCACCGCCGAGGAGCGCGTCAGCTCGAAACGGCGGACGCCCATCACCGTCACGCCGTGCAGGTCGTCGAACTCGACCGACGAGCCGACCACCTCGAGCAGGCTCGGGAGCACGCTCACGCGCACACCGACCGCCTTGAGCGTGCGCACCAGGTTCAGCATCTCGGCGCCCTCCGCGCTGCCCGGCGCGACGATCGCGCGGTGCACGTCGAGCGTCCGCGCGAGATCGCGGATCTCTTCGAGGCGCCCCGGCGAGAGCGCGTCGGTCGACCACGGCGCGGCCTTGTCGAGATCGAGCTGCGCGACCATGCTCGCCTTGATCCCGCGATGGTCTGTCAGCTTCGAGCGAATCGTCTTCGCCGAGGCCTCGTCGCCGATGAACAGGCAGCGCTCGACGGGCGCCATGTGCAATGCGACCGCCCGCGCCGTCGCGCGCGCCAGCACCAGCCCGGCGAGCAGCGCGAGCCACAGGACGAGCGCTTCGGGGCGACGCAGGAAGCCGCCCCGGACGATCAGTTCGCTCGCGAGGTATGCGGTCAGCGCGCAGAGCGTCGCCAGGTGGAACAGCTTCGGCACCTCGTCGAGCGTCGTCTTGCGCAGCAGCGTTTCGTCGCGGTCGTACAGCCCGAACAGCTTCGCGCCGACCAGCAGCAGCGGCAGGCCGACGATACTCAACCACGTCAGCGCCAGCGGGCGCGGCGAGAGCTGCGTCACCAGCAGGAAGGTGCCCGCGATCGCCACGACGTCCGCGACCAACAACATCCGCCGAAACAGCGCATCGCGCCGCAAGCTCGCCGCCGGCCCGCGCGCCTCGGTGAGCCGCTGCGGCGTCTGCCGGCGTCTGGTCCCGAAGCCAACCAACCCCCGCGAGCCGGTCGACGCGTGCGCGCGACCTTGACGGGTGTACGTTCCAGTCTTGGTTTGGGTCTCTCCGTTCATAGCGCCTTTCCAGCCTCCTTGCTTGCCATCACGACCTCATGATGGACGCTCCCACCTCAAACAAATGTTGAGATTCCGCTATCCAGCCTTTAGGGAAATGTTGCACATTCCGGGGCACTGCGCAAGGACCGTTGTCCAGGAAACTAACTGACGACTTGGCTCAGTTGCTAAGGGTTCCTACTCTTGGAAAAGAGCGGGCGCCGGTGAACGGCTCGGGACCCTCGGTCGGGGCCGCCTCAGATCATTCCGCGTTGCGGAGCAGCGCCCCGAACGTCAGCGCGAGGATCTTCACGTCGAGACCGAGCGACCAGTGGGCGATGTAGTAGTTGTCCCACTCGACGCGTTCGGCGAGCGAGGTCTGGCCACGCAGACCATGAACCTGCGCCCAACCGGTGATCCCCGACTTGACGCGGAGGCGGTCGTCGTAGCGGTTGATGTCCTGGTTGAACAGCTCGACGAACTCCGGGCGCTCGGGGCGAGGCCCGATCAAGCTCATCTCACCGCGCAGCACGTTAAACAGCTGGGGCAGCTCGTCCACCGACGAGCGGCGCAGGAAGTGTCCGATCGGAGTGCGGCGGTCGCGGCCCTCCACGCCTCCCGGCGCGGTGTCGCCACCCAGCAGGAACTCGAGTGCGGTCGGATCCTCCTCCCCCAACTCGGCTTGCGATCGATCGATGTGCATCGAACGGAACTTGTAGAGGTTGAATTCCCTGCCGTCGCGGCCGACGCGACGCTGGCGAAAGAAGATCGGCCCGGGCGAGCTCAAGCGCACAGCCACGACGACGCCTAGCAGAAGCGGCGAGAGCAGAACCAGCAAGAGAGAGGCAAAGATTCGATCGAACGCATGCTTGACCGCGAACTGCATCCCCTTGGGATTGACGGTCGTGAAGGACATCAGCGGCAGCCCGCCGACGGTGTCGTAGCCGACACGGTTGTTGATCGTGTCGAACATCCGCGGCACGACCGAGACCTCGATGCCCAGCTCCTGACAGCGCTGGATCAAACGGCTCACGCGCGCGTCTGCCACGGAGGAGAAGGCGACGATCAGGTTCCTCACCCCGGTCTGCGCGACGGTCTCGTCGAGATCCTCGACCGTGCCCAATACGGGCATCTCGCGTCCGCCGACCTCGGCGATCGAGCGGGGATCGTCGTCGAGAAAGCCGATCGGGGCGAGTCCGTACTCGGGGTGATTCTCGAGCCGTCGCGCCACCTGCGAGCCGACGACACCCGCACCCATGATCAGGACCGGCTTGCCGACCAGTCGCCTCGCGCGCGCCCAGCGCTGCGTGAGGGAGAGAGCCATGCGTCCGGTGCCGACGGCGACCAGCGCAAACAGCCACGAGCGCACCAACCCCGGAGCGGGCTCGTTGATGAGCAGACCGAGCGTCGCAACCATCATCGCGGCGACCGACACGGCGCTCACAACCGGCGCCACGCCATCGAGCACCAGCGCGCGCAGTCGCGTGTGGTAGAGGCCGCGCAGGTAGAGCAGGAGCATGACGAGCGGCGGCATCAGCAGCAGCGGGGCCTGCACAGCCGAGACGTCCAAGCCACCCAAGGTGAGGACCACAGCCGCGCACAGCAGCACGAAGTCGACCGCGGGGCGCAGCACGCTCCAACCCCGGCCCTCGAGCAGCCACTGGAGAGGCCCACCGAACGTGCCGCTCCGCAGCGCGTGTGGATGTGGCGCATCGCGGGTAGCCGCGAGCTGGCCGGACAGCGGCAGCGTGCTCGACGTCTGTTGGGCGATACGAGGTGTATCCATGCCAGAGGGACTCCTTATCCCTTACTCAGTTACTCGGGTTCTACGTTCGATCGCTTTAGCCACTACATGCCTGCCGGTCCGGTCGCCGACCGTGCGAGCCGTCTCGTGATGAGGCCCGTAAGGCCCAATGCCCCAAGCGCCAACAGCATGTAGCCGAGATCGGCGGCGGACAGACCCAGCGCCCGAGCTCCGCCGGAGGCGGTCTGCGAGGCGTCGTCCCGAGGCAGCACGAGATCCGCGCGGGGCGAGCCGCCGGACGCTCCTCCGCTCGTGGTCGACGAGCCTCGTTGGCCGGAGCGGGTGGATTCGGCTTCCCCGTGGCCGGCCGGCGTGCGGGCGCCAGTCGCGGGGCTCGACAAAGAACCGGCCGATCCGGCTGGGCCCCCCGAACCGGAGGAGCCACTGGAGGAGCTTCCTCCGCCCCCGCCGGCGCCCCCGAGGAGCGCGGAGCCGAGGATCGCCTGGTTGCCCTCACCGGGACCGCCATAGCCGCCGAGCAGCGGGCTGGCGGCGGCAGCCGCCGTCATCGCGGTCATCGAAACCACCAGCAGCGTCAGAGTCGAAGAGATCCTACGATAACTTGCCATGCGTCCCCACCCTGGGTTTCCTTCCTGGCCCGAGCAACACTGTGTCAACTCTCCGTGCCATGGTGCCGTCATCGCCCTCGTTGTCAGACGCCCGGTCATACCGGGCGTCCGGGTCAGCAAATCGACCCAGATATGTTCATACGGTACCGAAGATCGGGGCCGGTGTCGAGCGAAAGACGATCGTTTTTGATCATGTAACCCGGCGGTTTCACTTGAGTTGCTGAGCGTTGAGCAAGATTGAGCGGTTCAGCTCCTCCACATTCACGCGCTTGCCTTCCCGCGCGAGCTGCAGAGCCTGCCGGGTCAGCCGATCGCGGGGGTTCAGCCGGTCGGCACGCTCGAGCAGCGCGAGCGCCCCAGTTCGACCGCCCTCGCTCGAGGCGATCGCCCCGCGCTCGAGCGTCGCATAGGCGTCGCCGGGGGAGCGTCCGAGCGCCAGCGCGAACTCGCGATCCGCGCGCGGGAGGTCGCCGAAACGTAGCGCGATGCTCCCAGCCACGAGGTACGGTTCGTCGCTGAGCGGGTTCAGCGACGCCGCGTCGTTCAGGCGCGCATACGCGGTCTGCGGCGCGCGCGGCCAGACGCGCGCCGCGCTCTCGATCTCCAGCTGACTCAGCCAGGGGGCAGCGAGCGACAGCGCAGCGAGCACGGTGGCGAGGACGCCCACGCCAATTCCGAGCCGGCGTAGCCTCGCCGGCCGCGAGCTGGTCGTTCCCGTGGGTCCAGGGCGCGGAGCAAGCGCGCAGGCCAGCCCCAGCAGCGCAAACGCCGACGCTCCCAGCCCGGCGAACTCCCAGAACCAGTCGACCGAACCGTGCACCGCCCAGTAGGCGAACCCTGCCAGCGCCGCCGCGACCACGACGCGCCCGAGCGGATCGGACCCACGGAGGCCTCGCGCGGCCGCCACCAGCGCCGCGCCGAGGCCCACGAGCGCCAGCAGGGAGCCGATCAGGCCCATCCCCGCGAGCGTGCGCAGCTCCACGCTGTGGGGGTAGTGAGGCGTCTCTTCGCTACGACGATGTGCCAGGTACTGCTGCTGGAAGTTATCCGCTCCGATCCCCACCAGCGGATGCGCGGCGAATTCGTCCAGCGCCACGCGGTAGAAGTCGTAGCGAGCGCTCCCCAGCCCACTCACGAGCCTGCTGCCGCTCGTGCTGTCGGCGCTGTAGCCGACCTTGAACGTGTGCCAGCCGTATTCGACCCGCTTGACCGGGTTCCCGGCCACCGCCAGGCCGCCCACGACGATCGCCACGAGGGCAACGATCGCTACGGCAGCGACGCTCCGGTGGATTCGCTTCGCGGCGCTCGCCGAGAACGAGCGCCGCTGCTCGATCGCCGCGCCGATCGCCACGAGGAGTCCCACGACCAGCGCGGCGGCGAAGATTGCGACGGTGGCGCTGTGGATTGCCGAGGGCTGGACCTGGCCGTTCCGCAGATGGTCGCCCACACGGAGTACGGCCGGTGCCGCCGCGCCGATGCCCACCGTGACCGGCACGAGCAGCGCAAACGTGCGCACGCGCCCGGGCAGCAGCGCAAACACGAGCACCAGCATCGCCGCGGTCGCAAACAGCGAACCGCGACTCTGGCTGAGCAGCGCGACCTCCACCAGCAGCACCGCGCCGCCGGCCAGCGCGCCTCGCAGTCCCCACGGCAGGCGCTCGCTACCTGCCAGCAACAGGCTCGGCCAGAACGCCATCAGCCACATCGCCGCATCGGCGTTGACGTAGCCCGCCGGATAGAGCAGGCGCCCTCCGGGGATCAGGAGCTGAAGGCTCCCCGCGGCGGCCGCGTCCACGTGCAGCACGACGAACGCCGCCAGGCAGATCATCGCCAGCACCCACGCCCCCAGCGGCAGCGCCGCGCTGCGACCGCGCTGGGGCCAGAGCGCGAACAGCGCGAACACGAGCAGGTAGAGCAGCGTCCGGTTCGCCCCTTCCCAGGCATCCCCCGGCACCGCGGCCCAGAGGATCGAGGCGAAGCTCAGCGCCGTGTATCCAGCCAGAGCGCTCACCGCGATCTTCACCGGCAGCGGCACCTCTCGCCACCGCAGCCCGACCGCCCCGAGCGCCAGTAGGAGCAGCGCCAGCACGATCAACCCGCCGGGCGCCCAATGCGTGACCGGGTAGCCCGCCTGACTGGTCGCCCAGACGATCGTGAGCGCCACGGCGACGAGCGCGGGGACGGTCGCCGGGGCCGCGCGGAGGGTCGCCAGGAAGCTGGTCCTGGCTCCGCTCGGCGAGGGCGATCGGGGAGGTGTCGACATCCTCAGGCGAGGCTATCGGTAGCGGGGGCGCCGCGGAAGAGTCACGAAAAATAGAGTCCCGAGCGTCACGCAGACCACCCGGTGGGCGGCGCGTGGTACGCGAGGCTCGTACAGTCAGACAAGTCACAACCCATCGACCGAGGAGACCAAGACCGTGAGCTCAACCGACGACCTGCTCGCGAACGCCAGCGCGTACGCCGCCAGCTTCGACAATGGCGAGGTGCCGCTCCGGCCCGCCCGCAAAGTCGCGGTGCTCGCGTGCATGGACTCGCGCATGGACCTCGTCGGCCTGCTCGGCCTGGAGTTGGGCGACGCCCACATGATCCGCAACGCCGGCGGGGTCGTCACCGACGATGCGATCCGCTCGCTGGCGATCTCCCAGCGAATGCTCGGCACGCGGGAGATCGTGCTGCTCCACCACACCGACTGCGGGATGCTGACGTTCTCCGACGACGACTTCAAGCGCTCGCTCCTGGACGAGACCGGCATCAAGCCGGCGTGGGCGGTCGAGGCCTTCGACGATCTCGACGAGGACGTGCGCCAGTCGCTCGCCCGCATCCAGGCGAGCCCCTTCATCCCCCACAAGCACTCCGTGCGGGGCTTCGTCTACGACGTCCACACGGGAGCGCTGCGCGAGGTGTCCTGACGCGCGGGGCTCTCGGAGCGCCCGGCGCGGCCTGCGGGCCGTCGGCGCGCGCGGCCACGCGAGAGGACGGATAATCGCCCGGTGGGAGACACCGAGGAGCTCGTGAGGTTCTACGACGAGGGCTACACCCAGGCTCCCGCCGACGCATCCCACTACGCGCGCTGGCGCGCGCTCGGCGCGGTCGGGAAGGCCGACCACGTGCTCGCGCTCTGCTCACGCTCGGGCCTATCGGCGGGCGGTCATCCAGTCAACACGCTCGAGGTCGGCTGCGGCGACGGCGCGCTGCTATCCGAGCTCCACCGCCGCGACTTCGGCGGGCGCCTCGCGGGCGTGGAGATCACCGGGGCAGCCGTCGAGATCGCCCGCACGCGGGCGGAGATCGATTCGGTCGAGCTCTACGACGGCCTGCACCTGCCCGCCGCCGACGGCGAGTACGAGCTCGGGATCGTCTCCCACGTGCTCGAGCACGTGGAAGACCCGCCGGCGCTGCTCGCCGAGGTCGCCAGGGCCGCCCGCGCGGTCGTCGTCGAGGTGCCGCTCGAGCAGAACATCTCGGCCAGGCGCGCCTCCAAGCGCGAGCACGCCGACGAGGTCGGCCACCTGCAGCGACTCTCGCGCAAGGACGCCCGCGAGCTCGTCGCCCGCGCCGGCCTGCGGATCGCCGGCGAGCTGGAGGACCCATTGCCGCTCGCGGTCCACCGCTTCCTCGCCTCCGAGAACGCCCCCGCGCGGGCCGCGGCCACCGCCAAGTGGGCCGTGCGCGCCGGACTGCACCGCCTCGCGCCGCCTGCCGCCAGGCGTCTCTACACCGTGCACTACGCGTGCCTGTGCCTGCCTGACACAGACGGACAGGTAGGCCCGGGAATTCGATAGCTTATGTACTGGCTACCTGGCCAAAGTCGACCGCGATAGAGGAGCAGCCCCGATGGCGAGCACTACGAACCCCCCCTCCAGCTCGTCCGACGCGCCCGGAGCGGCGGTCGCCCACCTGCCGACCGACGCGATCTCCTACGAGGATCTCTACTCGCGCTGGGAGCGCGGCAACTGGAGCGCGATGGAGCTCGACTTCACCGAGGACGCACGACAGTGGCGCGAGGAGTTCACCGAGTTCGAGCGCACGGCCGCGCTGTGGAACTACTGCCTGTTCTTCTGGGGCGAGGACGCCGTCGCAGATAATTTGTCTCCCTACATCGACGCGGCGCCGCTGGAGGAGCAGAAGTACTTCCTCACCACCCAGCAGGTCGACGAGGCCCGCCACGCGGTCTTCTTCAAGCGCTTCATGCAGGAGGTCTGCGGGATCGGCGACGGCTCGATGTCGAGCGGCCTGCGGGCGATCAAGCCCCAGCTGACGCCCGGCTTTCGCAAGATCTTCGACCGCCTCGACACGATGGCAGACGAGCTGCGCGCCGACCGCTCGCGCGCCAAGCTCGCCGCGGCGGTCACGCTCTACCACGTCGTGATCGAGGCCTCGCTCGCCCAGCCCGGGCAGCACTTCATCTGCAGCTACCTCGAAGAGCGCAACGTGCTGCCCGCGTTCCGTGAGGGAATGCAGAACATCGCCGCCGACGAGCAGCGCCACATCGGCTTCGGCGTGAAGCTCCTCTCCGACCTCAAGCGCGAAGACCCGGTCGGCGTGCCGAAGGCGGTCGCCGGGCTGCTGCGCGACGTCACCCGCTACACCGCCCAGGTGCTGATGCCGCCCGGCTGGGACGAAAACTACATCACGGTCTTCGGCGCCACCTACGACGACGTCGGCGTCGAGGGCCTGACCTCGATGACCACGAAGCTGCGCTCCGCCGGGCTCGCGCTCGAGACGCTGCCCGGACCGGCGCTGCTGCCGCCGGGGCTGTCGCCGCTGGAGACCTCCCAGCGCGGGCGCTCGCTGGCGCAGGCCGGCATCATCGGCGTGCGCGAGGGGCCCTCGAAGCGCGACCCGGAGACCGTCGCGCTGCTGTTCGACTCGATCCGCCGCCAGGTCAACCCCAAGCATGGACTGTCACGCGCCACCACCTTCCAGTGGGAGTTCACCGACCCCGACATCCCGACCTGGCACCTGACTGTCGACAACGGCTCGAGCGCCGTCGAGCAGGGCGAGGCGCTCAGCCCCGACCTGCGCCTGCGCGTCGCCTACCAGGACTGGGTCGACATCATCGGCCAGCGGCTCGACCCGCGGCGCGCCATCGCCACCGGCAAGCTGCGCCCGCGCGGCAACCCGCTCGCGTTCGGCAAGCTCGGCAAGGTCTTCCCGCGCGGCTGAGGCTCCGCCGTTCGGGAGCGGCTACCCGATCCCGAACTCGCGCTGGGCGGCGTTCCCGCCGCTGCTCGTCGCGCCCTGAGACGAGGACGATGGCGCCTGCGACGCTCCACCAGAGGCCGGCGGGGCGGTGGAGGTGAACTCTCCGGTCCCCGTGGAGGCCACCCGCGCGCTGGGCTCGTTCTGCGAAGAAGACTGAGAAGAAGAAGAAGAAGAAGAAGAGGAGGAGGAGGAGGAGGAAGAAGAAGAAGAAGAGGAAGAGGAAGAGGAAGTCGATGAAGCCGTGGACCCGGCGAGAGCCCGCTCGGGACCGAACTCGCGGCTGGCCTTGGCGGTGGCTGGGAGAAGTGCCGCGGCATCCTCGCGAGTGGAGCTCGAGGACTCGCCGCGCGCCTGTGTGCTGGGCACGGTCACGGGCTGGACGTCCGCGATCGACGAGCCCAGCGCCTCCTGCGCCACGGATGCACCGGCGCCGTGCTCGACATGGCTGTGATGGACGGCGTGCCGCGGGGCGATCGGAGCGCCGGTCAATGCCACACAGCCCGCACTGAAGGCCATCACCAGACAGCCGACAGCCAGTTTCGCGCCGATCCCTCCTCCCGCGAGGAACCAGCTCCCGCCCGCGGCCCCACCGGCGCCCGCGGCGCCCGCGGCACCCACGCTCGCCCCGGTGCCCGCGCCTGCCCCGCCGCTCGCCGCAACGCCGGTGCCCGTCCCCGCGCCGGCTCCCGCCCCCGCGCCGGACCCCGCGCCGACACCCGAGCCCACACCGGCGCCGGCGCCTGTCCCTACCCCGCCACTCGCCGCAACACTGGTGCCCGCGCCCGCAATTCCCGCGAGGCCGCCCGCCCCGAGCACTCCCGGCAGGAACGGCACCGGCAGCACCGAGGCGAGGCCGCGCAGCGAGAGGACATAGGCACGGCAGGCGGGGCACTCGCGCCGGTGCGCCAGCGCCAGGCGGTAGCGCTCTCCCGCGGGGTCGAGGATGCCGAAGGCGAGGCCACGCATCAGCGAGCCCTGCTCCTCGCACCAGCCACCGCCGCGAATCGTCTCGACCAGCTCGCCGACCTTGCCCGCCACCCCCGGCCGTCCCGGCCCGGGGCCCTCCATCAACTTGCACATGCGCCGCTCTGAGATCCCCATCCGCGCGGCCGCCTCCGCGCGCGTGAGCCCCTG
>DATCFG010000051.1:0-2190 GCA_036509655.1 Solirubrobacteraceae bacterium
CCCCCATACCCCACGAACACAGCGACCGTTTCGCCTGCCGCGTTCATCGCCACCTGCGGCTGATATCCCGACGAGAAATAGCTCCCCGAAAAGATCCATTCGCCAGCACTGGCCACCGGCGCCAGCACCGCAAGTCCAACAGGAAACAGCGCAACGCACACCACACCGAGCCGCAGGACGGACGCTCTATCGGTTCGCATAGCGGGAACACTAACGCTCGCGTGTCGCCTGTCGCAGATCACGATCGCCGAGCTGGACCGCTATCGCGCGGAGAAGGTGCGCGAGTCCGCCCGGCTCAGTGAGGCGCTGCAGACGTGGCGCAAATGCGTCGACGACGCCAAGGACCCCGCTGAACGACGCAAGCTCGCCCAGGAACGGCCTCCCAGGGCGCTGTCGGCGGTATCGATCAACAAGACGATCACCCGCCTCGGGCAGATTCTCGAGGTCGCTCTCGAGTACGAGTTGATCGACCGCAACCCGGCGCGGGGCAAGCGCCGGGGACTGAAGACGACGAAGCCCACGCCCGTATGGCTTGACTCGGCCGAGCACATCGAAGCGCTGCTCGATGCCGCCGGCGCGCTCGACCGGGTTGCCTCGGTAAAAGGAGGTGTGCGCCAGAAGGGCGGCCTCATCTACCGCCGCGCGATGCTCGCGACCTTCGTATTCGCCGGCCCACGGATCTCGGAGCTGACCGCCCTGCGCTGGCGCGACGTGGACCTCGCCGGCAGCCGCATCACGATCCGCAAGTCAAAGACCGATGCGGGAATGCGCGCTGGGACACGCGGACCCCGGCTTCACGCTGCGCGTGTACCGGCACGGGATGCGCCGCGACCCGGCCGCCAAGGAGCGCCTGCGCGCGCTCGTCGGCGGCGCCGATTGGCCCACGATCGCCAACAGCGCTGCTCAGACGCCGTGGAGCGAGCTTGCCGGGACCGGCAGGCCGAGCCTCGGTTCCGCCCGGTAGCACGGCGCTCGTGTCCGAGTTGCTTGCCTCAACCACAGCCGCCCGGCTGCGAGCTGCGAGACTACCGCCCCGCAATGGCTGACAGCCCCGAACCGCTCGCGCAACTCGACCTCCACTTCCTCGCGGCGACGATGGTGCCCTGTCAGCTCGACGCACTCCCCGTTGGTGGCGCTCAGACAGTGGTGTGGATCTTCAGCGGCGAGTAGTCGCCGCTGCGCTTGACGGGCTGGCGGCGGATGCGGATGTCAAGTTCGAGTCCAATCGCGTCGACCAGGTCGATGAGCGTGTCGAGGGTCGGGTTGGAGCCCTCGCCGCGCAAGAGCCGCGAGATCGCCTCCGGCTTGCGTTCCATCCGTCTGGCGAGCTCCGCCTTCGGAATGTTCTCGCGCTCACGAACCGCCTCGATGAGCTGCAGCACCTCGGCGATGCTCTTGACCTTCGCGAGCTTCTTCTCAAAACCGGCCCTGAACGAAGGGTCGGCGAGCTGGCCTTCGAGGAACTCATCGAACGCCTGGCCTGTGTGTGTGGTGTCCTTGGTGTCGATCGCCATCATAATCTCCCGACCAGCCACAAGACCATAACATAAAAGTTCATTGTGCTCAAGTCTTTCCAGGGTCTTCCGGCACCCCCATCGGCAGCACAATCCGCCGCGTAGCCAAGTAGTCCGTGCGGTAGGCAAGGGCTTCGTCGTACACCCTCTGATCCATCGCGCTGCGCACCTTCTTCGCCGCGCCGCAGATCAGCGTGAGGGCCTTGGCGTCCAGCCCATGCTCCGGCGCTTGGCTGTCGAGCACGCAGAACACCCGATACAGCCGGCCGTCGTGCTCATCGCGCGCCTCATAGAGTCCCTTCATCTCCCCATGCATGGCGTGCCACATCTTGCTCGGCGGAAAGCTCGGCGGAGGAGCGTCGCGCACCGCAACCACGATCGCCAAGAGCATCTCCCGCACCGGCTGCGGGCAGCCGAGAAGGAACTTGCGGGCAGGTGCCATCTCCTCGGCAGTCCTGTAGAAAGCCACCGACCACTTCGTGGCAGCCGCCGGCACGCTGGCGCCTCGCGTCTTGACACGGCGCTTGTCCTTCTTGGAAGGGCTCATACAGCCAGCCTAATCGCAGGCAAGGATGCCGCGGAGAGGTATCGAGCCGCTCAAGTCGCGCGCCATTAGGCTGCTCTGGCAATGACGTTCGCCATCACATCGACGACAGCCTCGACCTGGACGGCGATC
>DATCFG010000052.1:0-41581 GCA_036509655.1 Solirubrobacteraceae bacterium
CCCGCGCAAAGACACCCGCCGCATTCGCTACGACAGCCGCGTCAGGCGCCGCGCCGCACGCCTGCTCGCCGGGGCTCAAGAGAGCTGGAACGATCTACTGGACACGCTCGCATGGTCCCGCATCGAGATCGACGAGGTGGCGCCGGAAGTACCCAAGCTGATGCAGGAGTACGGGTTCCAATCCTACGACGCCGTACACGCCGCCACGCTCCTGTCCAGCGAAGTCACCGATTTCCTGACCCGCGACGGCGGCTTCGCTGCGCTACCACCCACCGTCGCGACTCTGCACACGACGCAGGCGCGGCTCGTCAGCACACGCGCCCGCCGCCGCCGCGCCGGCTATTGAACTTTGGCACCGTCCAGTGGATCGTACTGGAGGACCGTCATTCGACTATCTGGACGAGCTGCGGGCCTCTCGATAGACTGACGTAATGTCCACATCGCCAACCGAGTTGTCAGTCCGAAGCGAGAGCATTCAGAGACTCTATGACTTGTATGTAAACGACCGTTTTCGCGTCAATCGCCGCTACCAACGTAAGCTCGTCTGGACAGTCGAAGAAAAGCAGCGGCTCATCGACTCGATTGCCAAGGATCTGCCTATTCCGCTCTTTCTTGTCGCAGAGATGCCAGACGCCGACGGGGCGTATGAGCTCATTGACGGGATGCAGCGACTCAACGCGATGTTCTCGTTTCTTGAGAACGAGTTCGCGCTCAACGAGGAATACTTTGACCTTGAGGCGCTAGCCGACACAAAGCTTCGCAAGGATAGTGGCGACCTTACGCAACGCACCCCGGTCTTATCGCGGGGTCAAGCTGTTTCAATCGCAAACTACTCGGTAGCACTTTCGGTCTTTCGCGCCCCAAACAGCTCAAGCGTTGATGAAGTATTCCGCCGAATCAACTCAGGTGGGCGAACACTGTCACGCCAAAACCTGCGTCAAGCCGGCACGATATCAATGATCGCTGACTTAGTGCGTGTGGTCGCTTCAAAGATCCGTGGAGACACTTCGCCAGGCGATATTGTGCCGCTGCGGCTGATGGGGCGATTGAGTATTTCTAACCGTGAGCTCGATTACGGCGTCTCGGTAGACGATATCTTTTGGGTCAGAGAGGGCATCCTTCGCCGCGAGGACGTGAGAGAGTCCGTGGATGAGCAAGCGATACTCGATCTTATTGCCGATTGTGTTATTGATCCATTGCCTAACACAGGCACCATAGTACGAGACGAGTACTACAGCTACACCGATCTTAGTGATACGGACGAGCCGAGTGAAGCTGCCAACAACTTCAATCTCAAGATCACCGCCTATGGCGAGGATCGTCTTCAACAAGATCTCCTTCGAGTATACGACGAGATCCGATCGGTGCTGCGCGATGCAGATGAGCGCTTCTCGCGCTTAATTGGACTCGGCGGTGGGGGTCGCGCTCCGCGTTACTTCCATGCTGTCTTCATGGCCATCTATCAACTGATGGTGCGCGACAAAATGCGCGTAAAGAGTTATGCGGCAGTTGCAGAGAAGCTTCGTGATATTACCAGTGGACCACTCAATGTTCCAGGCGGCGGGGGGGACTGGCGTAGAGATGCAAAGCGAAATACGATCGACGCGGTGGCCGGCGTCCTTCGAGATGCTTTCGAGCCTTCACCGGATGGGGATGATCTCGGGAGATTTGGTCGCACGACTGAGTTTGAGACTTTGCTCGGCAACGCACTTGTTGAGCAGCAACTTTTCGACTGCAAGCAGGGATTTCTTCGTCTTTCTGGCGAGCGAGAGTTTGACGAGTCTTCGTTTGACAAAATCTGCCGCACCCTTGTAGCTATGGCAAACGCAGGCCCCGGCGCGATGGGCTATGTGGTGGTCGGCATTGCCGATGATGCCGCGGACGCAGAGAAGGTGACGGCTCTCGATGAAGTCGCACCGCTCCTATACCGAGGCTTCCATGTTGTCGGTCTTGAACGAGAGGCAAAAATCCGTGGTGAGAGCGTCAACGATTACTGGAGCTGGCTGATTCAGCGTTTGCGCTCTTCGTTGCCGGCGCCTGTGGCGTCGCATGTGGCGTCTGGATCTCAATTTGTCGCGTACAACGACAAGGCCGTCATCGTTCTCAAGTCGCAAGGCGCGGCCCAGCCCGTCTTCTTGGATGACAAGCTTTACGAGCGCTCCGGTTCAGACACAGTCCTAGTGAGTACGCAGGACTATATGCGCGTCTTCGCTCGATTCAGCAGTTGAGTACGCACAAGATCTCCCGACCCAGCGGGAGAGACGAAGGTCACGATCACATCCTGTACGGGCCCCACGCTGTAGATACTAAAGAAGTCGTCGGCGTCAATGGGCATAAACGGGCACAAGACCACCGATCTGGCACTGTGAGGAGATCAAGATGCGGTGTCCCTTACGTCTTATTCAGATGGTGGCCGGTCAATGGGCACAAACCCGTTTTTGTGCCCAAAAGGCCCCGAATGGGCACAAATCGGCCCCTATTTAGCCCTCTTCCGAGGGCCTCAGAAACTTCGATAATCGGCTCTGCAAAGCCAAGAAGCGGATGCTTCGTGATCCGCCAGGGCTGGAATCGCACCCAGGAGGTCGGGGGTTCGAGTCCCCCTAGCTCCATTTCTAAAGATCCCTGCACCTGTGGGGGTTTCTCGTTGGTGTGCATGGCTGTCGATGGCCGCCGATCGTCTCGCGTTTAGGCACCAGTGCCTAAACGCAGGCGTTTGTCGCCCCAGCCCCGATGAAAACGTGGTGTCCGCGGTTCGAGTCTGGGTCTGGCTAGTTCCGGAAATGCCGGCACCTAAGCAGCTTTTGGGGTGTGTGAGCGATGCGGTCTGGGACGGGCGCGGAGAGGGCTGTTTGCGCGCCACGTCCTTTTCACGTCCTTTTCCTTGAGCCTTGAGGGTGGCTCCCTGCGGGGCGTCAACGAACGTCAACAAACGCCACGTTTTGGGAAGTTCGTTCCCCCAGCCGTTCCCCCCGGCGGGAGTCAAAGCACCGCTCACCGCTCGCAGGAACAGGATTCGGACGCCCGTGTTCTACACCCGCGCAACCGCGCGCCCGCGTTCGCCCTGCATCCCGGCAGGATCGCATCAAGTACCGCTCCGCCCGTGACCGCGGAGACGAGCAGCACCACCCGGCGATGATCGTGCGCTTCGACATTCGGCTTCGTCCCTGCGGTCAGCTGCCCGGCGTCCGGGCACGGTTCGCGTCTTCTTTGAGTTCGTGTTCCCCGAGTTCCGGCTCGACTGTGTTCGGCGATTTGTACGGGAAGCTGTATGCGACTCGCAGCACGCTCATCCGTCCCGACCGCAAGGGCGAGAAGCCGCGGTTCGGCAAACTCGGCGGCATGCGCCAGTGGATCGAGTCGATCTACCAGACCACCAAGAGCCAGCTCTCCCTCGAGGACCACGGCGGACACATCCCCGACGGGGTATGGGCCAGGGTCTGTCAGCGCGCGCTCGCCCTCGCCGCCGGCGTCTGGCACAGCTGGCTGCTCTACGAGGCCGGCCAGATCGACGCTCCCGGCCGCCACTTCACCGCCTACGACCACTGAAGCCGTGCAAACGGAATCAGTCATCTAGCTCGATCCCGCGGGAAGTTTAAGTCCGCTCGCCGAGCTGGCGCGTAGCCGCCATCCAAGGGTTCTGTCGGGCTCGAGCGCGGAGTGTCCGCGCGCGGGCCGCACAAGCTGCCGTGAGCCCGCCTCGGCCCGTTTCCGCGCGTGTGCGGGGCGTCTCGCGCGAGGTGGCTGGAAGCCTTCCGGGCTTTCTTCGCGATGGACTTGAGCTTTGTGCTGGATCGAGCTACCACGTCCAAGTCCAACGCCGAGCAAGGCGCCAAATCAAAGGAGAACCGAGATGACGAAGAGCACGAAATCAGCCACCAAGCCCTCAGCCGACGAGGCCGTCAAGAAGGCCGTCGAGGATCACCCCGGCGCGACCGCGGAGGGTGCCGCGATCACCGCCGGCATCGGCCGCTCGACCGCGACCAAGGCGCTCGCCCGGCTGCGAGAGGCCGGCGAGATCACGCGCTTCGAGGGTGGGCGCGAGGGGGCGAGCGGCTCCCCGACCGCTTCACGCTGGCCGGGGTCGAGCTGCCGCCGGCCTACGCCGGGCATACGGCCAGCGGATCGGCGGCCAAGCCGAGCAGCGCCAAACAGGCGAGCGCTGCCACGACCGAGCCTGAGAAGGCGCCCGCCGACGCGCAGCTGGCGAGCGCGGCCGATGGCAAGCCCTCCGCACCCGCAGCGGATGCCGAGCGGCTACGTCCCGGCCAGCTCGAGCCGCTCGTGCTCGCCTACCTGAAGGAGAACGCCGACAGCGGCCCGCATGCGCCGAGCGCCGTCGCGAAGGCGCTGTTGCGGTCGAGCGGAGCAGTCGGGAACTGTCTCGTCCGGCTGACCGACGCCAAGCAGGTGCGCCAGGAAAGCGACAAGCCCCGCCGCTACAGCCTCGCGGCCTGATGCCGGCAACCCCATGCGGGCGCGCCCCTCACTCCTGCTCCATCGGGGCGGAGAGTGAGGGGCCGGTGCCCTGACCGGAAGGAGAACCCATGAACATCGCGCTCACAGTGCCCGCCGAGATGGTGGGCCACCTACGCAACGGGCTACACAGCGTCATCGGTGGCGCCGCCCGGGACATATCGCAGACCACCGAACAGCCGGGCCGCGAGCACCACCCAGAGTCCTACGAGGAGCCCCGCGAGCACTACGACCGCACTTGCGCGCTGCTTGACCTGATCGGCTGGGGCGACCCCGAACAGCCCACCCAGGCCCAGGTCGATCTACCCACGCACCGTTGGGCGCTGATGGAAGCGCTCGACGTCCTGCTGCTCGTCGCCGACGCCGACATGGAGGAAGCCGACACGGTTGACGCGGAACGCGCGAAGCGAGGCGAAGCCGCGAAGCGCGAGGCCACCACCAGGCGCGTGCTCGCGCTGCGCGAGTTCGCCTCGGCCGCCAAAGCCCGGGTGGACGCCCTCGATGAGCAGGGCTCAGGTGAAGAAAACGAGCAAGATGAGGGGGGCCGATTCGGCCTCGTCCTCTGATCCTGATGAAGTGCCTTGCGATGAGGCTCGAGGGGATCCAGACCGGCGACATTGTGGAGGTCGATCACAAAGGCAGGCGCTTTTACGCGCTCGTTACAGGCCCGGCCCCGGGCGGTCTCGCGCTGGCGCCGACGGACCGCCGCGTGAACCACTACAGCGCTCGCAGCCGTGAGGTCGTGGGGCATTGGGTCAAGCGTGGCCGGCCGAGAACGACGACGGCGCCGTTGCAGCCTTCAGAGCGTCAGCTGGAGATAGACCTGGGGATTCAGCCGCAGTAGGCGCGCGACGCCGTGAAGAGTGGGGCTGCGCCGGCACACCGGATGTCGGTTGCGATAGTTTGCCGTCAGGTCCAAGACATCGTCAAAGGGAGGTATCCGATGCATGCTGTTCTGATCGAGGTAGATACCAGTGGGCAGCCGGATCCGCAGGCCGGGCTGAAGAACCTGCGGGAGGAGACGGTGCCGAGAGTCAGCCAGGCGCCTGGATTCCAGGCCGGGTATTGGCTGCGGCCGCTCGGCGACGCGAAGGGGACCGCCTTGATTGTGTTCGACACCGAGGAGCATGCCGAGGCTGCTTCGCAGGAGCTCAGCGTGGGAAGCAGCGTGGGGCCGGGGGTTACGGTGGTGCGCAAGGAGATACGCGAGGTCGCCGCCTCGGCCTAACTGAAGGTGTGAGGCCGCACCACCCAAGAGTCGATTGAGCCGCAAGGCGAGACCGGCAAAGGGTTCCTCAAGCGGCCCGGGACCGCGTCGTGTTGCCTCCGGAGCCGCCCGGGGATTGACGGCTGCAACGCCCACGGTTAGGCTGCGCCAATGGCTCTCATTATAACAGCGCTCGAGCGCCGCTGAGCGCCGCCGGGGCAGTTGCTCTTGTCGAGTGAGCCGCAGCTTTGGGGATAGGCTGCGGGCGTGTCCGGGGAGATAGACCGTCGGTCAGATGAGGGCTCGCGCGAGCTGGTGAATACCGGCGCGGACCTGGCTGGTGCGTTGATCGGCGGGGCGGTAGGTATGCCGCTAGGGCCGCCCGGGGCGATCGTCGGCGGCGCGGTCGGCGTCGTCGTCCAACATGGCATAAGGAACGTGGTTGGCCGCCTTAGCCGCCGCGAGGAAGAGCGGGTGGGCGCCGCCGTGCTCCTGCTCGAAGACGGGGTTCGTCGTCGTGGTGAGCAAGGCGGGGTCCCACGCGATGACGGGTTCTTCGATGACCGCGGCCGGCTGCGGCCCGAGGCCGAAGACCTCCTTGAGGAGATCTTGAGACAGGCCGCGGAGTCCGCGGATGAGCGTCGTATTCCTTTGATGGCGCGGCTGTACGCTGCGATCTCGTTCACCGAGGCTGTTTCGGCGGCAGACGCGAAGTTTCTCGTGAGGGTGGCCAGCGGCCTGACGTATCGGCAGTTCGTGGCGCTCGCGGTATACGCGCACCACGCTGAGCATGAGATGGCGTTCGCCGAGATGGAGGCCCTCCAGGAAGCCGGCGAATCCGTGGCCGATCCCGGCATAGCGTTGGAGCTGAAAGAGCTGATCGACCTGAGGCTACTCGGCGGGACCGCAGACGGGGGGAACCTGCTCGAGATCGGCGATCCGCTGGCGGGGAACGTGGTCGGCGGTGCGATTACCTATGGCCAGCTCCGGCTGCTGCCTACCGGCGAGCGGCTGGTGGAGATGGCCGGTGTCGGCGACATCGGTCCGCATGACCGAGAAACCTGGGTCACCGAACTCACCGGCAAGAGACGCAGCCAGTAGTCCACATCGCCCAACCTATAAAGATCCAACTCCAACTCCTGAGCCGCCCTGTGAGCCGCCCTGGGTTTGGCGGGTCAGATCAAAGTCTCCGTCAAACACAGGATGGCTCAGTTCTCGACGACGTTCGACGCTAGCGACGCGGACTACTGGCGATAGAGCGCGGTGCGAGCCCTGCCATCGCCCGTGCGTGAAGGCGCCCACGCAGGTCAGCGATAATTGTGCGGTGACGCAGCGACAACTCGGCCCGTGGCGAATCGGCGAGAAGCTGGGCGAAGGCCGCAACGGCAAGGTGTATCGAGCCGAGCACGTGCAGACCGGCGCCGGTGCCGCGTTGAAGGCGATCAACGCCCGGAAGGTGAGCAAGGAGCCATACCAGCGGTTCCTCGTAGAGATCGAGACCCTTCGGCGGCTCGGCGACCACCCGGGAATCCTGCCCGTGATCGATGACCACATCCCCGATACACCGTCAGAGAGCGACCAGCCGTGGCTTGTGATGCCGATCGCAAGACCCTTGCGCGACGCGCTCGCAGACGCCGACCTGGCGGCGATCGTCGCAGCCATCGGAGAGATCGCGAAGACCCTTGCCCGCCTTCGCGCTGAGCATCATCTGGCACATCGGGACTTGAAGCCAGCGAACCCGTACACGCTCGACGACAAGGCCGTCGTGGGCGACTTCGGGCTGGTCGCTCTCCCTGATCGAGCCGGGCTCACGGAGGAAGGGAAACCGCTCGGCCCGGCCAACTTCATGCCGTTCGAGATGCTGAATGACCCCGGCAACGCCGACGCGTTCGCTGCCGATGTCTACTCGCTCGCGAAGACGCTATGGGCGCTCGCGTGCGACGGGAACATCCCGCCTCCGGGCCACCAGCCGGCGTCTGCCGCACCACACCGAATCGCCGACTACAGGCCGCACCCGAATGCGGCCCTGCTCGACGAGCTCGTGGATCGTGCGACCGTGCTCGACCCAGCAAGCCGCCCGTCGATGGAGGAGTTGGCGACCGATCTCGCTGTGTGGGCTTCGGTCCAGCCAGATCAAGCGGCGTTCGACATGAACGAGGCAACGTCGGCAGTGCGTTCGGCGCTCAGCGCCGAGATCGCCACGACAGAGCGCATCGCACGCTGGAAGGAGGCCGCATACAAGGCCGTGCGCAGGTTCGACGAGCTGGCTCGGCCGCTCAACGAGGGAATGAAGGCAGCGGACCCGCGTGCGGAGATCAACGTCAATGATCGATATGTCGATTCGAGGCTGAAGCAGGTCGAGTACATGGGCTCGCCGACTGTGCTGTTCCACTGGACGCGAGCGTCGAAGATCGCGGTCGGGTCGCCGATGCTGTACGCCCTGCGTCTGGGGCATGGGATCGAGCTGATCGAGGACGGCACGCTGATAATCACCGCGATGGTGGATCTCGGCCTGGAGGGCGTGATGCACAACGACATCCACTGGACCGACGAACGGCGCGCACCGGTGGGATCGACACAGCAGGAGGCTGCGCTGCAGGAGATCACGGCTGATCTGGCGGAGCAGCTAAAGGGCGGGCTGCTCAAGTTCGCTGAGAACGCTGCTGCCCACTAAGCCTGCGGGGCAGTGGCCGGCTGACCGCAGATCAGGCAGTGCACGGGCTGGTCCCACCCATCGAGAACCTTGACGGGCTCGCTCGGGTGGCAGGAGAAGTCAACGCGCCTCATGTCGTCGCTCTCGGAGAGCTGCGGTTCCTCGGCACGGTCAGCCGGCTTGGACGTGATCCTCACGTGCGAGCTGGACGCTCTTTCCAGCGACTTGCCGAAGTCGTCGAGCATCGGCTTCACAGCCTCGTTGTGAATCTTGGCCTCAACGGCCTCAAGCTGCGCCTTCGTCCACCAAGAATCAGGCGGAGCCTGGACGGCGCAGTACGGGCAGAAATATCCGCCCTCGGGGGTAGGAAGTCCCTCCTCCTCGTCTGGCGTTGGGCGCCACTTCAACTCGACCGTGGCGTCCTGTGTGTAGCGCGTGGCGACGTGGTGCAGCAGCGAGATCTTCTCCAGCAGCGTTCGCATCGGCAACAGCGCCCGCACGTCGAACGGGACGGTGTCCTCGTAGTCGCTGGGGTCGAGGCCGAGTGGCTCGCAGAGCATCGGTGTCAGGGTCACCATCTCTGAGGGCCACTCGCCGCCGGCGTAGCCAGTCTCCAGCAATACTCCTCGGTCCTCCACGGGGATCGCGACGGCGGAGCGAACGACGCGTGGGTAGCTCAGCACGTCGGCACGGTGTGGCGTCTTGCCGCGTCCGGGCTCGCGCGCTGGGAGCCAGTCGATGTCGAGCGTGTGGGCGACGTGCTCGGCGATGGTCTGCAGTAGGCGCTCCCGGCTTTTCGCCGAGTCGCCCTTCGCGGGCTGTATGAGGATGTCGACGTCCTCTGAGAAGCGCTCGATCAGCTCATAGCCCTTGGACAGGCTGGTGCCGCCCTTCAAGACGAACGCGCCGGCGTGCTGGTCGTGCAGGGCGCGTAGCACCTGGGTCACCCAGTAGTCCTTCTCCACGAACAGTGGCGCCAGGCCAAGGCGCTCGGCGGCGCCGACGACGGCGCCCTCGAAGTCGGCTTCGTTGTCGCGTAGACGGCTCACGCCGCCGTGCCCCCGAGCACACGCAGGGCACGGGCGCGAGTACGGGGGTCTCGAGCGGCCGGGACGCGCTCGGCCTGTTCCTCGTAGCCCCCGTGGCGCAGCACCGCGCGCAGGCGCTCGCGGACGACAGGCGGCTCGGTGCGGCTCGCTCTCACAAGGCGCTCGACGCGCACGTCCTCCCGGTCGAGCAGCTCGCCGAAGCGCTCCAGGGCGGTGGCGCCGTCGGCCTCCACGTAGCGATCCCAGCCCTCCAGCGCCTCCAGAAAGGTCACCTCCATGCCGTTGAGCTTGGCCTCGCGGCGTCCCGAGCGCGCCGCCCGGCTCGAGATCTTGACGTTGTGCAGGCCATCCGGCCGGCGATGAGTTACCGCGAGCGCTTCGACGGGGGATACCTGGGTTGACAGGCCAAGGAGATTGGTGGCGTGCCAGCCTGTGGCTCCGATGGCCTCCTGCGCTCCAAACAACTTCTGCACAGCCTCGCCCTGCGAGGCGCCGATCATGCCGAAGCGGCTCTTCTTGCCGCGCCAGTACACACCCCGACGGACACGCACCAGCTCTCCCCGGGAGATCAGGCGACGGAGCTCGTTGTTGACGGCCGACGGGGATCCCTCGAAATCCTCGATCCGCCACAGCCGCTCGTCAGAGCGCAGCACACGACGGCGCACCTGCTGCGCGACACTGCCCTTCCGGTCAAGAACATGGCCCACACGATGATTGTAACGCGATACGAGAAATCGTCACGACTTATTGGGCGGCAAACCCAAGGTATGCCGACTTTGTCCCGTTCTGCCTGGATGGTCGGAGTAGGAAGAGTGCCTTGCTGCCTTCCTCATAGACGTCTGCCGCGGCTAGCTGCTCTGGGGGTGGCGCTGACCTTCGGCTTGGCATTGGCCTTCCGCAAGTATCGACGCTATGCTCTGCGTGTGGGGACAGGATCCCGTCGTTGCTGGCCTTCTGGACCTCATCGTGCAGGGCGACGTTGTGTCTATGCAGATACTGGGCCAAGTCGCCATCGATGAAGAGCATGTACATGGAAGGGACGGTATCCGCTCGGCTGCCTACACTCGCCTCGTGACTTTGGTTCATCTTGTTATCGACCTCGCCGGTCAGGAGCATGGCCGTCGGCGCGCCGAGCGCAACATCGACCTCCCGGCCGTTCCTCGCCAGGGGGAGGTCATCTGGGTGTCCCGCAGCCTCGCACTGATGGTGAAGTCTGTGGCGTGGATGCTCGGCGAGGTGACGCCGTGGCTGTCCTGGGAAGGGCAGAAGGAACGCTGCAAAGCGTAGTGGAGAGTGACGGGGAGCTCACAATGCCTGAGACGTACGTCGACGAGCTGCCCACCAGTGGCTGGACAATCTCCGAGTCCTAGCAGCTCCGTGCCGGGCTGGGTCGCGACGGATGCACGTTAATCAGCTCGGCAATGTCGAGGCGGCGCGTTCGAGGTCGCCGTGATCGATCACGCGCTCCACGAGGAATCCGGCCTGCTCTTGCGCGCTGAAACTGCGCAGCTCGCGGCTGGTAAGCGGCCGGTAGAGCACGCGGTACTCGCCACGGCGGATGCGGAGCCACGGTGCGCGTCCGGTCAGCGGCTTGATGTCGAGGTTCGCCGGATGCGGCTCGGCGGCGAGGTCGCCTTCGAGCAGGTCGAGGAGTCGTTTGCGGCTCTTGTGGTCGATGCGGCGCAGGTCGCGCAGCGCACGCTTTGACAGCTCGACGCGGTACATCGGCTCGCGACGGTGGTCCTGCTACCGATCCTCTGCGGGCCCGTCTGCTTCGAGCTCCGCGCGCGCGTCTGCGAGCGACACGGTCGTTCCGGCTGCCAGCTCGGCGTCGGCTGTCGCCATCCCCTCGATGAACTGAGGCGCGTGGGTGAGCACGAAGTCCTCGAACTCCGCTGAGTCGACCGGGAGCACGTAGGCGACCGGGCGCCCGCGGCGGGTGATCAGGGCCGGCTCCTTGTTCTGCTCGATGTCGTTGATGATCGAGCTTGCGTGTCTGGCAAGCTCACGAACGCCGATCATGCTCATCGCCGTGCTCCTCGCATGTGCATATCGATGTACGTACAAGGATATCATGTCGCGGCTGGCTCGGTGGCTTACGACCTACGTGCGGACGCGATTGGCCCCGATCCGGTCTGAAAGTCGCGAAGCCTAGTGTTCGCAGTCTCGACGAGGAGTTCGGCCAGGCCAAGCCGCTGAGAGCCCGCTCTACGGGGTTTAGGCAGCAGCAGCGTTCTGCTGCCTAAACTCCCCCGAAACAGGCCGATTTCCGGGCAATCGCGTGATGGGGCAGAAGACCATAATCCCTCATGAATACAGGGGATTCTCGGTCTGAGGGGGGCGCTCGGACGGCTCCTCCAGGGCGATGGAGTCAGGCTGAACCTGCGAGGCAGCACATTCGTCAATGCGAAGAATGTTACGAGCGTGACGTTTAGAAGCGTGCCAGATATCCCGCTGAGGAGCTTCGAACTGACGTTTCCCGAGGGAGGCTACTCGGCCTTCGGCACCGACAAGAACCTGTGCAAACAGAAGCTGGCGATGCCGGCGGCGTTGGTCGCCCAGAACGGGGCAGTGCTGCACACGTCGGTCAAGGTGGGGGTCGAAGGGTGCAAGCACAAGAAGGCGAAGCGGAAGCGCCCCAAGACGGACCGCCACGCGAAGAAGCGGCACGTCAAGTAGCCGACCGGCTGCCGCAACCGCCCCGAAGGGGCTGCTTCCCGCCGACTAGGTCCGGGCTCCCGGCGATTACGCTCCGGGCTCAGCCACACCCTTTTCGTCCGCCCCGAGCATTGGTATCCCGAACCCACGGCGACGACCAAGAAGCGCACGACCACTGCGAAACGAACGATCGCCGTCAAGCCCGCATCTCGGGCGAACGACCATTCGGCGTCGAACGGCAGTCGACCGGTCCGGTCGAAGCTTTCTCGCAAGCGAGCCGCGGCGAGCGCTCTGGCTTCGGTTCGCGCCGAGGGCTTGGAGCCGAGCGCGGAGCACGAGGTGCTCGCCGTTCGTTGGGTTGCCGGCGACATCGACAACGCTCAGTTCAAGCGGCTCAATCTCGAGCAAGTTCGTCAGCGCCTGGCTTCGGGTGGGCGGGCGGTCAGTCCCTGACCGGTCTCCTCTTCTGATGACGGAGGATCCGTATGTATATCCAGGCACCGACGTCCTCATCAACAGCCTGGACATTCGTGATCCGTGGCAGCTCGCGGTTGCTGAGGCGGACATTGCGACCGTCGCCTTGGCGACTCTTACCGATGAACCGCTTCCCGGCGACTACGACACCGCCCACAGCAACGCAAGAGCCTCACGCGAAGCTCATCAAGGCGACAACCAGCAACTGAGGAAGCTGCTCGACGGCTTGATCGACGACTGACCCTCCGGCCCGGAGCCATGAGCGTTTGCGCGCCAGCTTTTAAGCTGCCGACACGCTTGACGACATTGCAAAAGGCGTGCAGGCAGCCGGTGTTCACGGCCAACCCGCCAATTGTCCCGGCATCGTCGGTCGTGGGTACGGCGAAGGCTGTGACGCCGGCGCTGTCGGCGGCGATGGTAGGTAGACCCGGCATATTTCGTATCGAACGGCAGGGAATCGTTACCCGATATCGACATCGTCCTGCAAGGGGACGGGGTCAGACTGAACCTGCCCGGCAGGACGTTCGTCAGCCACAAGGATGTAACGAGCGTGACGTTCAGAAGCGTGCCGGACATCCCCTGAGGAGCGTCGAATTGAGCTTCCCCGAGGGGAAGTACTCAGCGCTCGGCACCGACAAGAACTTGCGCAAACAAAAACTGACGACGCCGACGGCGTTGGTCGCCCAGAACGGGGCAGTGCTGCACGCGTCGGTCAAGGTGGGGGTCACGGGTTGCCCCAAACATCGCACGGCGGCGAGGCGTTTCGCAAGAAGCGTAAGGCGAAGGCAAGGCAAAGAAGCTTTGCGAAACGTGCCAACTTTGACCTAAATGTGCCAACTTTGTAACTTCTGGCCGGGACCCCTTGAACCGAACCTGTGTTCGTGTTAGCTTGACCCGACGATGACTTATCACCCCTCAGCTCTTCCTGCGGGACAGGACCGCGAAACGTGGGGCTTGCGCTATGCGCGAGCGGGGCGTAGCATTGTGGCCGTGGCTGTTGCTACCTCCGCTGTCACCACCGCCGACGAGCTCCTGCTCATGCCCAAAGGCCGGATGCGCTACGAGCTCGTGCGTGGGGAGCTACGCACGATGACCCCGGCGGGCTTCGAGCACGGCCGCATCGCCGCGCGGCTCAGCCGTCTTCTCGACGCCCATGTCGAGGAGACCGGGATTGGCGTCGTGGCCGGCGCTGAGACCGGTTTCGTCCTCGCTAGCGATCCGGACACGGTGCGCGCTCCCGACGCGGCGTTTGTCTCGAAGGAGCGCGCCGAGGAGGTCGGCAGAACAGTCAAGTACTGGCCCGGCGCGCCTGACTTCGCCGCCGAGGTCATCTCCCCGAATGACACTTTCCACGAGGTCCAGGCGAAGGCGCTCGAATGGCTCGCGGCCGGCACGATCATCGTGCTTGTGCTCGACCCCGACCAACAGACCGCGACCGTCTACCGCGGCCAGGGTGACACGCACGTTCATCGTGCCGAGGACACCCTCGACCTGAGCGACGCCGTGCCCGGCTTCACCGTCCCGGTGGCCCGTCTCTTCGCCTGACCCGCTACACCGCCTTCTGACGCGGACCCGGCGTGTAGGGCGAAGAAGTGGCGTAAACTGAGCGAGCAAGTCGGTGTCCTCGTCGAAGGGATCGACCACGAGCACAGTCGCGCCTACGGATTGCAACGCCAGCTGTGCTGTGCGGGCCGCGTGCTCCAGCATCTCGCCGCCGATTCCCGGGGTGTCCGCGGCACGCGCGAACTGGGCGAGCAGGATCGCCGGCTGGGTGCGGTAGTGCACGCCGCCGAGCTGGACGCGATCCTCGGTGCCCAAGGCGACCTGGGCGGCGCAGAGGGCGTAGACGCCGGTGATCGCCCCGTGGCTGAGGTGCACGCGGACGGTCGCCTCTTGCGGCTCGCGCAGCGCCCGGTCGGTCAGCCACTCGGCGACGCTCTCCTCGCACGTAACGATCAGCCGCGCGCCGATCCCCATCTCCTGACGGAACTCGCCGCCATGTCAGTCACAATCACGCGCGTGGAGACGCCGCGACGGAACATCGAGCTCAAGGCGCGCGACCCCGACCCGGCTCGCTCCCTGCAGGCAGCCCTCCAGATGGGTGCAAGCGACGAGGGCTGGCTGCATCAGACCGACACGTACTTCCGGGTTCCCCAGGGCAGGCTGAAGCTACGCGAGGAGGAGGACTCCCTCGCTCAGCTGATCTCCTACGAGCGCTCCGACGACGCGGTGGCGCGCGAGAGCCGCTACCGGCTGGTGCCGGTCAGCGACCCTGCCGGGCTGAAGGACGCCCTCGAGATCACTTCCGACCGGATCGTGGCGTTCAGCTACAGCGACGAGCTTCTACGCATTGATCCTCATCGCCGGGTGGAGGTGCAGGCGGGAGATATGACCGTCCGCTCCGCTCTGTCGTGGAGTGGTGGCAAGGATTCGGCTCTGACGCTTTGGGTCCTGCGCCGCCAGGGGGTGGAGCCAGAGGCCCTGATCACGACCGTGACCGACGAGTACGACCGCATCAGCATGCACGGCGTCCGCCGCGAGCTGCTCGCAGGGCAGGCCGACGCGATCGGCGCTCCGCTGGTTGAGGTTCGCATCCCGCCAGCGTGCGTCAACGATGTCTATGAGGCGCGCATGGCCGAGGCGTTCGCTTCCCCGCCCCTGTCCGACGTCGAGGCGGTCGCGTTCGGCGATCTGTTTCTCGAGGATGTCCGCGCCTATCGCGAAGAACGACTCGCCGCGAACGGCAGGCGCGGTCTCTTCCCGCTCTGGGGACGCGACACCAGTGTCTTGGCGCGGGAGTTCATCGCCGCCGGCTTTCAGGCGTACATCGTTTGCCTGGACCCGCGCGCGCTCGACGTCTCTTTCGCGGGGCGGGCGTACGACGAGCAGCTTCTCGCCGACCTGCCTGCGAGCGTTGACCCTTGTGGTGAGAACGGTGAGTTCCACACCTTTGTCCATGCCGGCCCGATCTTCACCGAACCGATCATGTGCGAGACCGGTGAGGTCGTCGAGCGCGAGGGCTTCGTCTTTTGCGATCTGATGCCCGCGTGAAGTGACCTGCGGATCTCGACGCCGCTCAGCCAGCAATATGGGGGTCGGAGTCCCTCGCACGCTCGCCAGCGACGATGAGAAACTATGGGTAGATGCCAGCCGCCGATCCCCGCAGGGCCGCACTGGAAGATCTGGCGTGTGCCGGCGGGCGCAACGCCGAGGTCGAGATCGTCGAGTATGACCCCACGTGGCCGGCCGCTTACGTCGCCGAGCGTGAGCGGCTTGCACAGCTGCTGCCCGCCGGGGTGCAGTTGCATCACTTCGGGTCCACCGCACAAAGGCGGGTTTCCGAGTTCTTGTGGGCCTCGCTCAGTCGAGCAGCCCGCGAATATCCTCCGCGGTGAGGCTGCTGGCGAATAGGTCGCCCTCGTCCATGACCCCGTTGAACAGCGCGGCCTTGCGGCGTGCGAGGGCGGCGACCTTCTCCTCGATCGTGTCGCGCGAGATCATCCGGTAGGCCATCACCGGGCGGGTCTGGCCGATGCGGTGGGTGCGGTCGATCGCCTGGGCCTCGGTGGCGGGGTTCCACCACGGGTCGAGCAGGAAGCAGTAGTCCGCCTCGGTGAGATTGAGGCCGAACCCGCCTGCCTTCAGGCTGATCAGGAACACCGGATCGTTGCCCTCCTTGAAGCGCTCGAGCACGCGATCGCGCCGCCGCGTGCGGCCGTCGAGGTAGCAGTAGGCGATGCCATCGGCGTCCAGGCGCTTGCGGGCCTTGGCGAGAAATCCCGTGAACTGGCTGAACACGAGCGCTCGGTGGCCTCCGCCGACGATGTCTTCCAACTGCTCCACGAGGACATCGAGCTTGCTGCAGGGCATGGCGTCGTGGTCGTCGTCGACGAGGCCTGGATGCAGGCTGAGCTGGCGCAGCAGCGTGATCGAGCGCAGGATCGCGAAGCGGTTGCGGTTGAAGTCGCCGATCAGCCCGAGGACCTTCTGACGCTCACGCTGCAGGTGCGTGTCGTAGAGCTTGCGGTGGCGCGGATGCAACTCCACGTCGAGGGTCTGCTCCTGCTTTGCCGGAAGATCCGCGGCCACCAGCTCCTTCGTGCGGCGCTTGAGCAGCGGCTTGATCCGGCGCCGTAGGCGTGCGAGCCGCTCGGCATCGCCGCCGCGCTCGATCGGTCGCGCGTACTGCTCGGCAAACTGCTTCGGGTCGGGGAACAGTCCGGGCGCGGTGATCGACAGCAGCGACCACAGCTCCATCAGGTTGTTCTCCATCGGGGTTCCGGTTATCGCCAGCTTGAAGGGCGCGTCCAGCTCGCGGACGCAGCGGTAGGTCTTGGCCTGGTGGTTCTTGACGTACTGCGCCTCATCGAGGATCAGCCCCGCCCAGGGAACCGTGCGATAGGCGTCAGCCTCGAGCCGGAACAACGTGTACGTTGTGACCACGATGTCGGCGGTGGCAACCTCCTCAATCGTGCGACCGGAGCGCGCCAGCGTGTCGGTGATCGCGTCGACCTTGAGTCCGGGGGCGAAGCGACCGGCCTCTCCCACCCAGTTCGACACGACGCTCGTCGGAGCGACCACCAGGAACGGCCCCACGCCCGGGTCGCTGTCACGTGCGTGGCAGATCAGCGCGAGCGCCTGCAATGTCTTGCCGAGCCCCATGTCGTCGGCGAGGATCCCGCCGAGCTCGAGCTCCCACAGCGACGCCAGCCAGCTGTACCCCTCGCGCTGGTAGGGGCGCAGCTGCGCCTGCAGCGTCACCGGCTCCTCGTGCTTTGCGATCGCGTCGATCTCGAGCAGCGCGCCGACCTGGCGCTGCCACGCCTGTGCCTGCTCTCTCACAACGCCGAGCGCGGCGAGCTCGGCCCAGAGCCCGGCCTGGTAGCGGCTGATCCGCAGCTCCGCCGCCGGCGAGTCCGACAATGCTCTGGCCTCTTCGATCAGCCGCCGCAGCTCCTGCAGGCCCGGCTCCAGCAGCGAGAAGTTAGCGCCGTCCGCGAGCAGCATGTGCGACTCGCCGCTCGCGAGGGCGCTGAACACATCGGCGAACGGCAGCTGGCGGCCATCGACGCTGATCGTCACCCCCAGGTCGAACCAGTCGCGCTCTCCCGCGATGTCGGCGGTGGAGAGGCCGATCGTCAGCGAGTCGCCGACGTCGCGGTAGTCCGCGGGCTCTCCGGCGACCTCCACGACCACGTCTGACCGCTCCGCCACTCGCGGCAGCATCTCCGTCGTGAGGCGCATGCTGTCGATGCCTGTGAGTGGGACCGGGACAGCGTGCGCGCCGGCGGGCTGCCCGGCGCCGTCGAGCAGGCCGAAGCGATCGAGGCCCGTCTCGGTGAAGTCGGTGCTCGCGAGGATCGCGCGCTCGGCGTCTAGGTCGCGAAACCCGGGGCCGTCCCCGTTGCTGAGAAATGCCGCGGACCGTGTGACGGCGCCGACCTGGTAGGCCCACTCCCATCCAACCTCGACGGCATGGTCGGCACCGTAGCTTGCGCGCAGCACGAGCGTGGGCGCAGAGACCTCCGGCGGCGTGAAGGAGCCGTCCGAGCTCACCACCGTGGCGACGCTGCGCAGCGCGGGGCAGAGCTCCTCGGCGAAGCGCTGGAGCTCGCCTGCCGGGATCCTCGGCCGCTCGTCGCTCAGGACCATCCGCCGCAGGGGCGCCGCCGCCGGCTTGACGAGACGCACGAGCGCCAGCCGTCGGCGCTCAGACTCATGGGTGGCCTCGTCGTCGCGCTCGGCGCACACCACGCCGTGTCCGCTGGAACCCAGGAACAGCAGCGGCTCCAGGTCCTCCGCGTCCTCCCCGTCGACTTGGAGGACCGCGCTCACGAGCGAGCCCTGATCGCCCTGTCGCGTGACGTCGATGAGCAGCTCGCCCTGCTGGTGGCGCCGCACCTCGCCGAGCCCGGGGAGCGCGTGGAGGAGCTTCAGGCCGAGGCGCTCTGCCTCGTCCAGCAGCGACCACAGCTGCATGCTGTCGCAGTCGCTGAGATCGAGCGCCTTGTCGGCGCCGGAGCTGTAGTAATAGGGGCGGGCGGGATTCCGATCTTCGCGCACGCGATGGATCGCGTACAGCTCGCGGACCAGCGCCAGGTGATCGGGGCGGTACTCGCCGCTCTTAACATGCCACGAGTCCAGCCCGCTCCAATTCAGGGAGCCGTTGACCCAGCCGCCGCGGGCGCCTGCACGCATCAACCTCGCCGTCAGACGTGGCGTGTCATGGTCCGCGAGCCCGGTCGCGTGCAACGCCAGCTCGATCGCCAGCGGGCTGCCCGCCGCTTGCGCCGCCGGCGCGTCGACGAGCGCACGCAGGGGCTGCTCCCACGACTGTGGTTGCGCCGCCGCGGCGACTGTAAGCGGCGGGCGCTGCCTCCTTCGCGGCGGATCGGCGCCCCGTCCATCCGTCGCGGCGATCACGATCGCCGCGACGTGCTTGCAGTTGTACCCCACCGGACAGGTGCACTCCCCGTCGTCGAACGCCAACGACCCGTCTCCATCGGAGGCGAAGAACGCGGCGGTGTCATACAGCGCGCCCTGGCCGACCACGGAGCCGGTCAAGGTCTCGGTGTCCGGGTCCCACTCAATCTTCAGCACCCGGTTGGCGCGCGCATAGCTGCGCCCCCGCCCGAACGACGTCGATCCAACGGCTGCCTCGACCTCGGCCAGCTCGACATCGTCCACCTTGCGGATCGCGCCCAACACGCCCGCAACATAGCCATCGCCCCGGACTGGTTCGCCGGCATACCTGTCTCCATGGGTGTGTGACTGCCGGCAGACGCGCTCAGGCACTCATTAGCAAGTACCCCAGACGAGGCGCGAGTGATGTGTATGTTGGCGAGACGGATTGATGAGATGCCCGCGGTGACCTTCTACTTCGATCTCGGATCGCCCTACGCCTATCTGGCGGCTGAGCGTCTACCCGAGATCCTGCCCGGGCCGATTGTCTGGCAGCCGGTGTCGCTGGGCGCTCTCTTCAAGCTCAACGGGCGATCCTCGTGGGCGCTCGGCGAGCCGGACGGACGTCAGATGGGCATGGCCGAGGTCGAGCGCCGCGCACGCTCCTATGGGCTCGCGCCCGTGCGCTGGCCCGACCCCTGGCCGACGAACTACCTGTACGCGATGCGCGCCGCGACCTACGCGTTCCAGATCGGGCACGGCCGCGCGTTCACGATGCAGGCTTTCCGTCAAGCGTTCGTCCACGGTCATGATCTCGCGAGCCCCGAGCACGTCCTGAGAGCAGCCGATCAGGCCGGCCTCGACCCACGCGTCGTGGACGAGGCGACCCACGATCCCCAGATCAAGCTCGTGCTCCGAGCAGCCACCGACGCCGCCCACGAGCTCGGGGTGTTCGGTGTACCCACGATCGCGATCGATGACGAGCTCTTCTGGGGAGACGACCGCCTAGCGGACGCCGCCGCGGCGGGCGCTATGTAGGTGAGCTCGCCCACCGGCGCGGGCAGCTCGTCCAAGCAGGTACGTCTCAGCCAAGCGGGTCCGCGAGCATGGCCGCGCGTTTGCCGGGCAGGCAGCCGCGGGGCGGGCGCGAGGTCCCGGAGGGCTCGTTGCCGTCTGACCGAACAGTTCCGCGTGAAACGTCAATAGGCTTATGCGGCGATGCTCGACCCTCACCTGCTCCACGCGCTCCACGTGCAGGCCGTGCGCCACGCCGAGCTGCACACCGGTACAGAGCCGCACGAGCTGTTCCAGGTCTCGACGATCGAGGCGCTGCTCCACGGCGCCTACGACGGCGACGTGACCGTCGCCGAGCTCGCCGGCCGCGGCGACCTGGGGCTCGGCACGTTCAACGCGCTCGACGGCGAGCTCGTGCTCGCCGACGGGGTCCTCTACCGCGCCGCGGAGGACGGCTCGGTGCACCCCGCCGAGCCCGAGCGCCGCAGCCCGTTCGCGCTCCTCACCACCTTCCGTCCCGGCGTCGAGATCTACGTCGGCGTCGCCCAGGACGTCGACGCGCTGCTCTCCCAGGTCGCGCCGCAGGCGCTCAGCTGCACCGCGGTGCGGATCGAAGGGCGTTTCGAGCACGTCCGCCTGCGCTCCGTCGCTCCCCAGCGCAAGCCCTACCCGCCGCTCGCCGATGTGCTCGCCGGCCAGAACGTGTTCGACGAAAACGACATCGAAGGCGTCGTCGTCGGCTTCTTCTTCCCCGCCCACGAAGGCCGCCTCAACTTCCCCGGCCGCCACCTCCACTTCCTCTCCTCCGACCGCACCCGCGGTGGGCACGTGCTCTCCTGCCGTCCCGCCGAGTGCGTCGTGCGCGTCGACCACGAGGCCGAGATCGAAGTCGAGCTCCCGCCCGGCGTCGATCTGTGCGTACCCTGGGGGTGATGACCTACACCAACGCACAGGCGCGAGAGCAGCTTTTGCAGAGCGTCGCCCAGGCGATCGACGAGATCGCCTTCGCGCTCGCCTCGCTGGGCGAGGCCTACGAGCAGCTCGACGAACAGAGCGCGGACAGGCTCGAGCGGGAGCTGTTCAAGCCCGTGCAGGCGGCCTACGGCCGCGCGCAGCGCACCTACAACGGGTTCGCCGCACGCCACGCGCTGCCAGGCCAGCAGTTCGGGCCGGCTCCCGCGGGCGCTCCCTCGCACGGCGTGAAGGGCTTCCTCGACAGCGCCGTTGACGGTGTCGCCAGGGCGGACGGGGTGCTCGCGACGCTCCAGGACTCGATGCTCCCGGTCGAGGTCGGCGACCCCGAGCTGCGGGCCGGCCTGGAGGAGGTGCGTAAGCTCCTCGGCGAGGTTCCGGGGCACGCCCGCCAGTTCATGCGCACGTTGGGGCGCTAGCGAGCGCCCCTCCGTTTCGCGCCTCGCCGCGACCGTGCCGGCCGCGTGCTTAGATACCCCCAGCGCGCGCCCGTAGCTCAGTGGTCAACGGTTCTCTTCGGGGAGCCAAAGAGCAGCGGTCTTTCAAGCCGCAGGCCGCGGGTTCGATTCCCGCCGGGCGCATTTTAGAAGTGGCTAAATTGCAGGGGATTTGTGGTTGGTCGATGGCTGCTGTGATCTTCAAGGTCCCGTGGGTACCATTTGTGGGTACCAAACTGGCGGCGTCAGCCACGCGTTTAGCGGGCGTGGTTGAGGGCCGGTTATGGGGCCGTTCTGGCCCGGTGCGGGCCGTAGAAGGTCAGAGCCGACTGGTTTCGTCTTCGAGCTACGGTGGAGATTCCAACGACCGATGGAGGACGAGCAGTGTCGACGTGTCCCGTGATTCGCCAGGCGTTGCCGGAGGACCGCCCCGGCGTGGTGGCGACCGTCGCGGCGGCCTTCGCGGAGGACCCGGGCTGGGCGTTCATCCTGGGCGAGGAGTACGGGCGCTTGGCGGCTGATTTTGTGGGGGCGCTGTTCGATGTGAGGGTTGGGGGCAGGAATGTGTGGGTCACGGATGATTTGGCGGGGGTGGCGATGTGGGACCTGCCTGGGGAGGACGAGGACTCGGCGGGGGGACACGCCGAGGGAGTGTGGGCCCGCTATCGCGCGATTGCGGGCGAGGACATGTTTGGCCGTCTGGCGCGCTACAACGACGCCGTTACTGAGGCAGCGCCGGCTGAGCCGTACTGGTATCTCGGAGTGCTGGCCACCGACCCTCAGCGCCAACGGGAGGGCCTGGCGACCGCAGTGCTCACGCCGATTTTTGATGAGGCCGACCGACTCGGCATCGCGTGCTGCCTTGAGACATCGACGGCGGAAAACCGCCGCTTCTACGAACGTCGAGGCTTCACACAGGCAACGGAAGTCGTCCTGCTGGGTGGACCCCCTACATGGTGGCTACGTCGGGCCCCGACAGCGATGGGACCGGCGTGAGTTGCCGGCTGGACTTAAGCAAGTGCGCCACGCGCCGCCAGCGACGTTCGTCGGCACATGCGATCCAATGGGGACGGATGCCGATGCCTACGACCGCGTTTCGTCCTTTGCGCTAGCGAACGGAGTGCCCTTGAGGTCCTGTCCGAACTTGAGACGCAGCAACTTGGGGAGAAGCGCGCGGCCCGCGGTCGCGCAGCCGAAACCTAGGATAAAGCCCTTCTTCCACATGACAATCCTTTCTAGGTAGATCTCTCTAGCGGGCTCAGTCTACACTTCCGTCATGTCTGCGATCACCCCAACACGTGAGCGGATCCTGTACGCCGCTGCCGAGCTGTTTCGCCGTCAGGGCTACGCCGGCACGGGCCTCAATCAGATCGTCGCCGAAGCCCAAGCACCGTTCGGCTCGCTGTATCACCACTTTCCGGGCGGCAAGCAACAGCTCGCCGAGGACGTTATACGGGCCGGCGGGGCCTTTTTCCAACACCTCGTGACTGCCATCTACGACGCCGAACCCAACGCCGAAGCCTCGATACGGGCGGTGTTCACCACTGCCGCGGAGACCCTCACGGCGACCGACTTCCAGGACGCCTGCCCAATCGCCACCATCGCGCTTGACGTCGCCAGCACCAACGACCACCTCCGCCGCGCCACAGCCGAGGTATTCGAGGAATGGACCACGGCTCTGACCGAACGTCTCGATGATTCCGACCACGCGCTAGCAATCTTGGCTGCCCTGGAGGGCGCTTTCGTCATCTGTCGCGCACAGCGCACGACTCGGCCAATGCACGCTGCCGGTGAGATGGCGGCAGCCCTGGTAACACGCTGACGGTCGTCCGGCAAGTAGCGGACCTTCACCCGACCTGCCCATACCCCATGGACTAGCGCACACAGCTAATGCAGCAGACCGTGCGGTTGTGGAACACGCACCCGCCTCGGACGAGCTGCAACAGGCTCCCGGCTCTTGGTCGGCCGCGGCACGTACCAAAGAAGCAGGCGGTCATTTGCTGATCTCTCAGGATCTGAGTCCGCCGTCATCGTCGAGCAGCAGGGCCTCGATCCTCGACCGGACGTATAGTCGTCGTCGGCCTACCTTCTTGGATGGGACGATCCCTCGTCGTGCCCAGTCCTCCACGGTTGATCGCGGTACGCGCAGCAGGGCGGCGACCTCAGCCGCGGTCATCACATCTGCGGCGGTGAGCGGGCGGCGGATAGTCGAGTTCATTGGCTGTGGCTCTTGCAGTTGTGAGGTTGGTGGGGCCATCGCGGTTACAGACCGCGACCGGTCCGAACCGGCCACGGGCGTCGGGTCCGCATCCATGCGGAATGGTTGTCCTCGTTCCAAGATCAACGGATCCACCCGTCTGGCGGGGCACCGGGTCTCCAGGCGCGGGTGACGCTGCCGCCTTCCTGGCGGAGGGTGTGGCCGTAGTCGGAGAGGCTGACTTGGAAGGTCAGCTCTTCACGCGGGTCCCGGCAGGTGTCGTCGATCAGCTGGCGCCATACGACCAGGGCACACAGGGTCTCGACGTGCGCCTCGCTCTCCCACCAGCCGTCCTTCAGGTCGGCCAGCGCTGTGGGATAGCGGCCGTGCAGTGCGACGATCCCGCCCCACATCCACGAGCGCCATTCCCGGTCCCCACCGTAGGGCTCGAGCCACGGTGCTCGCTGCTCGGGCTCGTCCTTGTTGTAGCAGCGCAGCGCTACGCAAGCTTTTTCGCTATCGGGCGCTCCGTGGGTGAGTCCTGATGCTGAGGAGCGCCGGGTCCATCACAAGGGTAAAGGCTGATTTCTCCTCTCCGGGACGGCCGAGGATCAGGTCCGTAGTCCCCGAGGTGGTGCCGGCGGGCGGTTCACCCGTCGCGCCCGCGCGAGTGGCTCGAGCCGTCCCGATGCCGCGGTCGCGTTGGCGCGGAATACGCACAGGCACAACCCGCCCGGGCGCGCAGCCGAGTGATACAGCAGGCCGTCGCAGCCGTCGGCGTGCAGCTTCTCGCCTACATCCTGGAACAGGGGCCACTGGTCTTTGCTCGGCTCGGCGGTTGGCAGCCCGAGGGCGGCGAGCGTCTCGGCGCTGGTCAGGTCCGCGACCGAGAGCAGGCTCGCTCGGTAGCGCCAGAGCTCGCGCGGTAGTCCTCGGAGTGGCTCGATCTCGAGCTCTGCGAGCCATCGGTACCACTCGGCCCACACGGTCGCCTCCTCGGCTGCCAGGTAGATGCCCTCGACGGTCTCGCCGCGTTGCCAGCGCCCGTCGGCAGGCGTGGGAGGACGGTGGAGTGGATCGCTGCCGGCCGGAATGTGGCGCAGCCATGTGCCTGTCACCGGCATGCGCGTCGCACGCGGCGCGTCCACGGCGGGCTACGTGAAGGTCGGGGATTCGAGTGCGGCGACCATGCGCGAGAGCTCCTCGTAGCCGCCGCCGGCGAGCACGTCGATCGGCTTGCGATGTCCGAGCGCCGTGAGTGGGCGGTTCAGCCACACCGGCACGTAGTCGGCCTCCAGCACCGCAGCCAGCCGGTCGATGATCGCCGAGAGCTCCACCAGTCGTTCTGCCCGGCGCCCGGTGGGCGCGCGCGTGCGGTGAAGCCACGCGCTGACCGTCGAGACGCCCGCTCCGGTCGCCCGGGCGATGTCGCGCTCGGTCAACGGCGCGAGCTGCCTGATCCGGATTGCCTCGTCTGCGTAAGCCAAGCTCATGTTTCTACTGTAGCAAGAAACGGAAGCAAAACAGAACCCAGACGGAATGGTCAGTGGGTTCGGTGTCTCAGGGGTCATGGCGACGGCTACGCCACCTGCTTGTGGCCCTTGACCTGCTTGCCCGTGCCAGGGTCCTGTCCGACCCATCGGTAGATGAACTTCGCCTCGTAGTACGGCTGGTCGTCGTGCTCGCGGACGACGATTGCGGCGCTTGGGTTCGGTGCTGGCATCGGTCTGTCTCCGGTGTCCACACCTTCGGCGATTGCGAGTCGGGCGGGATCTTTTATGGATGGTTCGTCGTCAGTCTACACCCGTGGGTACCACATGGGTACCACCCGGCCGTGGGTACCACTTTGGGTACCAAACCAGCCTGTTCGCCTCTATCAAAGCCATGTTTAGGACATCAGATCGTCCGTATCTATGCGCCTCGGCGTATTATCAGCGGTCTTTCAAGCCGCAGGCCGCGGGTTCGATTCCCGCCGGGCGCACTTCCAAATTGGCCCCGTCGACGGTCTACCAGGCGCGGCGTGCGCGGACCGCCTCGAGCGAGTAGCCGGCGAGCGAGATCGGGGACATTACGAACTGGTAGCAGAAGAAGTAGAACAGCAGCCCGCGCTTGTTCTTGCGCACGCGCAGGTTCACGGTCTTGAAGACGCGGCGCTGGTAGGCGAACATGATGCCCCCGAGCACCATGTTGAGTGGCAGCACCAGCAGCGTCATCGGCCCGACGATCGCATAGTTGCCGAACAGAGCGAGCACGATCCCGGGGATGAACGCGAGCGTGAAGGTAAGGTCGACGAACGGAAACAGGAAGTTGACGGCGACCGCGTGCGAATAGAACTTGAGCTGGCCGAGCATGCCCAGGCCGTGATCGCGCAGGCCCTCGATCATCCCCCGCGCCCAGCGCCGGCGCTGGCGGGCGAACGCGCCCCAGTCCGAGGGCGCATCGGTGAACGCGACCGCGGTCGGCTCGAACACGCTGCGCCCGCCCTGCAGCAGCATCCGCCAGGTCAGCACGATGTCCTCGCCGATCCGGTTCGGCCAGCCGCCGACGAGCTTCAGCGAGGTCGTGTCATAGACGCTGAAGGCGCCCTGCGCGACGAGCGTCCCCTGCAGCAGCGCCTGGCCGCGCTTGACGGAGGCGATGCCGAGGAAGTAGTCCCACTCCTGCGCGCGCGTCAGCATGTTCTCGCGCGAGTTGCGCACGAGCACCGACCCCGCGACCGCGACGGTGTCTGGCGGCGAGACGAGCAGGCGCGCGACGGCGTGCTTGAGCGAGTAGGGCATCAGCAACGTGTCAGCGTCGATCGTCGCGGTCAGCGGTGTGTTCACGGTCTGTAGCGCGGCGTTGAGCGTGTTGGCCTTGCCGCCGTGCTCGGGCGCGAGCAGCCGCACGCACGGATAGCGTTCACCGTACTCGGCGACGATCTCGCGCGTACGATCGGTCGAACCGTCGTCTGCGACCACGATCTCGAAGTGGCCCGGGTAATCGGTTCGCAACGCGTACTCGAGCGTCTCGGCGATCGAGCTCTCCTCGTTGTAGGCGGCGATCAGCAGGGTGACCTCCGGAAAATCGCCGTCAAAGTGCAGGGGCCGCGGGTTGTCGAGCAGGATCGAGCTGATCAGCTGGATGTTCAAGTAGCCGGGAATCAGCGCGACTCCGGTGATCACGATGATCGCCAGCGGCGTTGAGATGTCGTGCCCGAGCGTCCTGATCCAGCTGCGCGACAGCCATAGCGAGAAGCAGAACCACAACGCGCCCGCGACGAACGTGAGCGCGATCCGCAGCTTCAATGGGATGTAGACGCCGTGCCGTCGTTTCACGCCCGGCGGGCGACGCCGGCGCTCGACGCGAGACACGAGCCGCGGAGCCGGGGCGCTGACCGGCGCCAGGGCGCTGACCGGCGCCAGGGCGCTGACCGTCCTCGCCGGATCGGGCGTAGGGAGATCGCGCATCACGGGGCTGTTTCTGAGGAGTCGCATCGCCTGAGCGGCCCATCCCGCCCAATACGGTTATCGACATGGCTCGAGCGCCCCTGAAGTCGCTCTTCGCGACCCACGCAGCGCAAGCATGGTTCTCGCGCAGTCGTCCCACGCCGCGGTCAGCGATGCTTTCTCGACGTCGCTCGGTGCGCCGCTTGGCCCGGCGGACACGGCACGGTCGTGCTTGCCAGAGCGCGCGTGCCGTCGGAGAAGACGAAGATCGCGGCGAAGGGAAAGCTGGCGCGAGGGCACGTCGGCGGCAGCAGGATGCCCTGCGGGGCAAACGCGAGCGACACGCCGTCGACGTTGTGGTAGTAGGTGAGATGCTCCGGCCCGATGGTTGCGTGCAGGTGCAGCACCGATACGTACGGGGCGCCCGGCAGGGTTTCGACGAGGGGCACGCCGATCTTGACATTGCCGCCGAAGGGTTCTCTGGCGGGGAGCAGCTGCCCGGAGAAGATCACGTTCGTTACCACGGGTTCTGTGCCTTCCGCGAAGAACAGCAGCGCGAGGTGGCCGTCGCGTTCCGGGGCGCGCAGGATCGTGACCGGCGAGCTCTCTCGCACCGGCGTGCCGCCGAGCACGATGCCGGTCTCCACGACGCCGTAGCCCATCGCCGAGTCGGGCGGGCACCCGGCCGGCCCGGACGCTTCGAGCACGGCCTGCGCGCATCTTCTGATGCCCAGGTCGTTGAGAAAGAAGTTGACGTCGCGCGGGTAGCGCAGCTGCATTTCGGTCAGCGGCGGGGGATCCTCGCCCGCCGGTCCGGAGAACGCGAATTCGAACTGCAGCGTCGCGCGGCGGCCGAGCCGGTAGGGCTCGAAGTTGGCGTGCAGCAGCGCGGTCGTCTGTGCTTGCGCGCCGGGGATAATGGCCCCGCCCGCCCCGGCGGCGAGCGCCGCGCCGGCGAGCGCGAACGTGCATCCGCAGGCGGCGAGCGCCGAGCGCAGGGGTGGCGGGTGCACTCTCACCGGACCCCTAGAAGCGCAGCGTTCCCGCTGTCTGGATCGTCAGCGCGTAGTTTTCGCGGTCGAAGGTGCCGTAGAGATGCGCCGTGCCGTGGGCACGGCGATAGCGTCCCGTCCCGCCGGTGACGACGAGCGTTCCGGCGAAGCTCTGATACACGCCTTCGCCGTGCGGCCTGGCCTTGCCGTGCCCGTCGATCCTGCCGCCGCTCGTGTAGATCGCGAAGCTGCCGCTGAAAGTCGAAGCGAAGATCATGTGGACGCGCATGCTGCCCGACAGGGTGCCGCTTGCGCCGCCCGTCTCGTAGACCTCTTCGCCGACCGCGCCGACATAGTGCAGCTTCGCTGTATCGACGGCGCGCAGGTCTGCGCCGGTGGCGAGACTCGCCCCCGCGCCGAGCGCGAGCGCGATCGCGATCGGCGCGGCGTATGCCGCTCGGCGTGCTCGCGCGCTCCTCGATCCGAGGGGCTTCCTCACAGTAGCCACCTGTCTTCGAGCATTACAAAGTCTCTCTCGCATAAGCGCTCACTCCGCCAGCGCGTAGCTCGGGGAGACCCTGGAGACCAGGACGATCGGCGTCAGCGCCGCCGCGAACACGATGCTCACGACGAGCGCAAAGATCTGAAGCGGCCGCGCGTCTGCGCTGATCGCGGCGATCGGAAAGCCCGTCACCAGCCCGAGATAGCGGTCGATGATCGCCTGGCCGTACACGCCTGCGAGCGCACCCGTAACGCATCCGGCGCTCAGCAACAGACCCGCTTCGACCAGCAGTATCCGGCGCAGGCGCGCGGGAGAGACGCCGCACAGGCGCAGTCCCGCCAGCGCGCCCCGTCGCTGCCACACAGCCGAGGTCAGGGCGGCCGCCATCGCGAGGATCGCTGCCGCCAGCAGCAGATTCGAGATCTCCTGCAGCTGGCCGAGCCCTTCCCTCGCGAGGGCTTCGATGCTCGTTTGCAGGGAGGAGCGTGTGCGGACGATCAGCCCGCTCGAGCGGCCGAGCAGCTGCCGTATGCGCCGTGCGATCTCCGGCGCGGGCGCCCCCGGCTTCAGTGACACAGCGAGCGCGGTCGCGTTGTTTGCGCCCCCACCCCCCCACAGGCGCGCGTACTGCGCGCTGCCCAAGAAGAGCGCGCCCGGGCTCCACGCGAGGTTGCTCGTGAGCGCGGCGATCCGCAGCGACACCTCGCCGCTGGGCGTTGGAAGCGTCAGCGTGGCGCCCAGCCCGAGGTGCTGCTCCTGCGCGATCTGCCGTGAGACGACGACCCAACCGCCACGGGCGAGCCGCTGTTCGGCCAGCGCCGCCGAGCCGCTCACGATCTGCGAGGAGAGCACGCGCCGGGCCCCGCCGGGCGGTCGCGCGATCATCCACACTCGGCGGCCGTCGATCACCACGAATCCGCCCCTATACGTCGCGACGTGCGAGACGCCTCCCAGCCCGGAGATGCGCCTTGGAAGATCTCCCGCGGCGAAGTCGACGACCGCCTGGTCGTCACCGCGATTGCCGACCCAGAGCGTCGCGTCGGCGGCGTAGCTGTGCGCAAAGCCCGCGATGCCTCCTACCAGGTCGCCGCGCGCGCCTCCGAGCGCGATGCTTCCGAACAGCGCGAGGGCCCCTGTCGCCGCGAGCGCGAAGCTGCGCAGCGTCGTCGCCTGCAGCGAGCTCAGGGCGACCGGCATCGCCGTCAGGTTCTGCCGCCACTGCGCGAGCTTTGCGCAGAGCGCCATCACGGCGCTCAGCGCCAGCGGTACCGTGCACACCGTCCCGAGCGCCAGCAGTACACATGCGAGGAGCGCGTGCGAGGGCCCCGTGGCGAGCAGGACCGTCGCCGCGATCAGCAGGACGAGTGCGCCGCCGTTTAGGGCATGGCGCGCGGAGGCAGGCAGTCCGTTGCCCGGAATACCCTGCTCCTGGTAGACGTTCCGCAGCGGGTTACGCTCGCGAAGGTCGAACAGTGGCAGCATCGCGGCGATGCCACAGCTCACGATCCCGGTCGCCAGCGCGGCGAGCAGCGATGCGCTGCTGAGCGCTGTCTGCGTGCCGAGCGTGAACGCCTCCGCCAGGTAGCTCGGCGACTGTGCGAGCAGCGTCACCGAGAGTACGTAGCCGCACAGGATGCCGAGCAGCGAGGCGGCGGACCCCAGCATCAAAGCCTGGATGGCGAACATCTCCACAATCGCCGAGCGCCGCATGCCCATCAGGCGCAGGTCGGCGATCGCTCGGCGTCGCTCCGGGGCGCTCAGCAGCAGCGCCGCTGTGGCCAGCAGCACGCCGAGCAGCGCGCTCACGGTCGCAAACAGAGCGCTCGCCTGGTCGCTGGGCCGCAGCGCCTGGCTGAGCAGGCCGATGTCCTGGTCCGCCGCCGTGACGTCGATGCGGCCGTGCGCAAGCGCGACGAGCTCGGAGCGGACCTTCGCGGCCTCTCCCGGCCGCGGCTGCACGAGTACGCGCGAGAGGCGATCGGGGAGACCCGTCAACCTCTGGAGCTCTGCCAGCTGCATCACCGCGACGCTCGTGTGCGAGAGCGCGCCGAAGGCTTCGGCGCCGAGCACCGCCGAGATCGGCACCGACGCCGCCTTGCCGCGCGCATAGAGCTCCACGCTCGAGTGCTGTATTGAGGACCCACCCACCCCGTAGTCGATCGCGAGCTCCCCGGCGGTGCGTGAGCTCAGCCCGATCCCGCGCGCGGAGAGCGTCGTGGTCGGGATCGTGCGTGCGAGGCCGTCCAGGAAGACGAGGCTCGTGCCGGCGCCGGCGAGGTCGACGGTCGCCGTGCGTCCGCTCGGGGCGCGCAGCGTCGCTGTCGTTTCGAGCTCCGAGCCGGCCGCCTGCACGCCGGGCAGACGCTGTGCCGCTCGCAGCAGCGTGGCGCTGATGCCTTCGCTCGAGCGTGCGTGCAGCTGCAGCGTTGCCGGACCGATCACCGTGCGCACCGCCTGCGAGGAGGACCCGGAGATGCTGCCGGCGGCGACGATCGTCGCGAACACAAGTGCGACCGCGATCGCGACGCCGATCCCGGCCAACAACTCCTGCACGAGGTGTCGCCGCAGCCAGCGAACGTAGAACCAGAAGAGGGCATAGGGTCCCACCAGCGCCCGCGGGCGTGGTGGCCGCGGCTCGCGCGCCTGGGAGGCGCTCCTGCGCGAGCTCCTTGCAAGCTCCGCGGCGACGTCCTTTGACATCAGGCGCTTGCGGAAGCTCGCAGCGGCACGACGTCGGCGAGCTCGGGCGCCAAGCGGCCGTGCAGGCGGCCCTCCGAGAGCGTCAGCGCGCGGTCGGCGCCGGCGAGCGCCGGAGTCTCGTCCGTGCTGCTCAGCACGGCGAGGCCACTGTCGGCAAGCGAGCGCAGCAGCCGTAGGATCGCCATGCGCTCGACGAGCTCCACGCCTGCCACGACATCGTCGACGAGCAGCAGGCGCGGCGCGCTCGTCAGCGCGAGCGCGAGCATCGCGCGCACCTGCTCGGCGCCGCGGAGCGTTCGCAGCAGACGCCCGGCAACCTCGTGCGCGCCGACGCGCTCCAGCGCGTCGTGCGCGCGGCGACGCGCGTGCCGGCGGGGGACGCCGCGCGCCAGCTGCACCTCCACGAGCTCGCGCTGCAGCGGCCAGGCTTTGCCGGCATGAAAGCCGCCGGCGCAGTAAGCGATCTCGTCACCGATCGCCGTCGGGCCGCGCAACTCGCGACCGTCGAAGCGCACGATGCCGCCGTCGGGCTGGGCGAGGCCGCAGGCGAGACGCAGCAGGCTCGTGCGTCCAGAGCGGCGTTTGCCCCAGATCGAGACGAGCTCGCCGGCGTCGACCTGGAGACAGATGTCGTCGAGCAGCAGCCGCTCCGGGCTATCGCGATCGAGCAGCCGCACGTGCTCGATGCACAGCAGGCTCACCGACGCGTCCTGCTCGCTGCGGCGCGCAGCTCGCTGCGCGCATACTCGATCCAGCTCAGTATCGCCCCGGCGCGCAGCCGCTCCTCTTCGCCGGCGAGCCTCTCGGCAAGCGCCTCCGGGCGCTCAGGGCGGTGCTCGTCGTCCTCTGCCGGGAGTCTGCCCGCGGCGTCCAGGCAGAGGACCGAGCAGCGCTCCAGCACGCGCAGCGCGTGCTCCGGGGGCAGCGCCACGAAGTGTTGCGCGATCAACCGCGAGCGGCGCTCGTCGTCGCTCACCTGCTCCATCAGCCACCGCTCATAGGCGCCGACTCCAGCCTCGGTGGCCCTGTAGTGCAGCTTTGGCTGGCGCACGGGATCCTCCACCTGCACGTTCTGCACGTGCTCGATCAGGCCGTGACGCGCGAGGCTGTCGAGCGCCGTGTAGATCTGCGAGCGGCTGGAGAGCTCGAGCGTGTCGCCGTAGGTGCGCTCGAAACGCTGCACGAGCCCATAGCCGTAGCTCGATCGCTGGATCAAAAGTCCCAGCAGCGCCCAGTTGATCGGCGAGCGCATCGCCACGGCGCCTCTGTCATTCAATCGTGCTGACTCCATTGCTTCCTCCCTCAGATCCCCCAGCACGTCAAGCCTACAACGCGCCGGGCGCTTGCGCGTTTAGTCACGAGGGCGAACGTTCCGCTTAAAGACTAGTGGGCCATCCAGGCGGGCTTCGCGCGGCGGGAGGGCGGCCGAGTCGGCCCTATCGTCCAGCCAAGTCGCGCTAGTCGCGGCCAAGAACGGTCGAGCACTGGGCTAGACGCGTTGGCGTGCGGGCGGCATGATGGCGTTGTCGAGTCGCGGGAGCGGGGCGATGACTTTTTGTTTTCAGTCAAGCGGGTCGGACATCTTCAAAAAGCCGGGTGGGGGGGTCCGATTCCTGGATTTCCGGCTTTTTGAAGATGCCGATCCCGCGCCGGTTCGTTCAGCTGTACTTAGTGATGAGCTTCAGCCGGTCCTCGGTCTCGGAGATGTAGTCCAGCGCCTGCCCGTAGTTGTCGTCGTCGGAGATCTCGATCAGCTTGTGCTCGCTGTGCTCGGCGACGACGGTGCCGGTGGTGCCGGGTGGCCATTTGCCGACTCCTTCGACCTTGTCCACTGCTTGCGTGAGCGCGACGACGTCGTTCTCGTGGATGGCTTGCTTGACGACGGATGTGGCCATGGTCGCTCCAGTTTAGGGCTTGGGGTAGGCGGATACAAGGCGCGGCGGGTCGCCTGCGGTGCTGATCAGCCAGCCGGTCCTGACGTTGACAACGCGGTCGGCCTTGGCGCCGATACCTCTGACCGGCATGTCGACCGTGCACTTGATGCCGTAGGGCGGGTTCTCACGGACTTTGCTGATGGGCGTGTCGAGCACGCGGGCCAGGATCTGCGTTTCGAGGTAGTCGATCGCGTCGATCTTGATTCCCAGGATCCGCTCGAAGCCGCGGGCCTTGGGTCCGCCTTTTTCGTGGGTGACATCCAGCGAGTAGGTCTCGAGCTTGACGCGCACCCCGAACGCCTCCGCCGCACGCGGAAGCAGCGCGCCCGCGGCGGGCGGCGGGGGTGTGTCGGGGCTCATCGTTGTAGGTCGATCGAGTTCATGCCGGGCACGCTACGCCGCGCTGGCGATGGAATCCGCGAGCGGAGGTCCGCGCGGGCGCTCGATCCCCGGTTTTACGGGGCCTCGCGTCGCAAAGCTGGCGCGCAAACGCTCGTCTGCCGCTCGCGCCGTCCGTGGGCTTGCGGATCGCAAGCGCCGGAGCGGGATCTCGCCACGGCGCCCCCGGGTTGCAGCCGGCGCGGCGCAGAAGAAGGAGGCCGGGGCGCCGTTCTGCATTCTCGATCGGCGCCCCGGCCGGCGGGCGTCCCGACGGGCCCTGACGGAGCGGTCGGAGCGGTCGGAGCGGTCGGAGCGGTCGGAGCGCCGGCACCCTATACGAATACGCTGTAGCGTGTTGTCACGTTGGGCCGAATCGGCCCGGGCCGATCGGGCGGCGGGGTTCGTCGTGCCGTGGGCCGCTCGCGCCGCTGGAGCGGCTGGGCGCGCACGTGCCCGACGCGCGCAGGATGGTTTCGGCGTGGGCCCGGCAGACGGGGCTGCGCCTGCAGCCCTGCGACCGCGAGGAGATCGTGGACGAAGCGCTGCTGCGCTGCGCCGGCGCGCTTGGTCAGCGCGCGGCGGGTGTGGCGCCGCGATGGAAGAGCTTGCGGAAGAGCTTGGCCACCGACGGGGGGAAGGGGAAGTCCGGTCCGACGGGGCCGGGCAGTTTCGTGGACGGGAAGTGCTTTGGTCGCCCATCACTCGCCGTGTACATGTATTTGCCGTCGGGCGTCCTGGGATAGGGTATGGCGGGCTGTTTTTTGGTGGGTTGCTCCATGTGGCTCATGAGCCTCCCGGGAGATCGATTAGGGCGGCGAGCACCAGGGGTGTCAGCGCTCCGTTGAACGGCGCCTTCGAAACGGCCGTTGCCCGTTTCCCTGCGGGTCGCCGGCGTTCGGACAGGCTCCGGCGGGTGCTCCCTCACGCGCCGGTTCCAGCAGCGCCGAGCGCCGCGGTCTTGATCCGGGGCTGCGGCGCTCACTCTTCGCCGGCAGGCGCGTGGCGCCGGGCGCCGCTTCAGGCGGCGATGTGATCCGGGTCGTGGACCCGGTGCTGGCAGGCTCGTTCGTAGAGCGTCTCGGGCGCCATGTCGAAGCCGTTGGGCCAGGCGACGGTGCGTATCTCGGGGTCGACGTGGGCCTGAGCGAAGAAGGCAGGATCGGCGAGGGGCTCGGACACGCCGCGCCAGTGCCGGTTGGTGAAGTCGATGTCGCCGACGAGGCCATCCTTGAAGGTGACGCGCAGCTTGTGCTCGCCGATGACTTGGACCGCGATGGGTGCAACGAGCTTTTTCATGACGGGCATTCTAACGCAGGGGAGCGATCGGGTTCAGCGGCTGTTCGTCGGCAGCGAGCTCCCAATCGGCGTTCAGCTCATCGGCGTGGAGCTCGACCCATGCCCGTACGAGGCGCAGTTGCCGTCTTGGGAGGTCGCCGGCGATGACTTCGCCTTGGAGGTCGAGAGAGGCTTCGTGCTCGCCGTACAGCGCGTGGAAGTGCGGGGTGTGGTGATGAGGCTCGTCCCAATGCATCGTGATCGTGATTCCGTGGAAGTAGCTGAGTCGCGGCATTGCTGGTCCTCGGTTGCTGAGCAGGACTTTGGGAGCGTAGTCCCCGCCGGGCACGAAACTCTTCGCCGCGGGGACGATTTCCGTGTTTCCGGCCAGAAGTCACAAAGTGATGACACTTTGCGCGCTCGGTGTCACATCTGGCCGCCGGAGCGCCTCTTGCGGGAAGGGCTCCTGCTCGGGGGCGCGTTAGTCGCGGACAAGAACGGTCGGGTACTGGGCTAGACACGCCCACATACGGACTTCATGATGGCGCTGTCGAGTCGCGGAGCCCTCACGCGCCGGTTCCAGCAGCGCCGAGCGCCGCGGTCTTGATCCGGGGCCGCGGCGCTCACTCTTCGCCGGCAGGCGCGAAGCGTCGGGCGCCGTGCTGCATTCTCGATCGGCGCCCCGGCCGGCGGGTGTCCCGACGCGGGGATCTACGCCGTCGCCAGGCGTTGCCCGGCGAGGGCCGCGCGCAGCTGCGCGAGGTCGAGCGCCGGGAAGCGTTCGGCGAGGGGCCGCTCGCGCCGAGGATCCCCGCCCGCGGCCGCTGCCGTCCGCTCGTACGTTCGTCCAGTCGACGCCCGGGTCGCGGTAGTCGTGAACAAGAACCGTCCAGCTCTGGACTAGACACGCTCGCACGGGGCTTGCATGATGGCCGCCATGAGCACTTTGGGGAACAGATGAAGCACAACGCCATAACGGTGAGGATCACTGGGTGGACGGTCGTGTTGGCCGCTGTGGCGCTGGCGGCGTGCCTCTCGACACAGGCTGCGTCAGCGGCCGCAGGCGTATGCGCAAACGAAGCGCGCCGCGCCGAACAGTCCTCCACCTACCTGCCAGAATGCCGCGCGTACGAGCTCGTCACGCCTCCTTACAAACAGGGCGGGCTGGTGCTGTCTGTACCCGGCGCGATCTCGGCGGACGGCGAACACGTGCTCGTCGGCTCCGCGGGGTTTGCGGGCGCCGGCAACGCGTGGTGGGACGCCAACAGGAACCCGGACATCGCCGTGTATGAGCTCACGCGGAGCGCGGCCGGCTGGCAGCCGAGCGCGCTGACACCGCCGGCGACGCGGTATCCCCACAGCGCGTTCATGGCCGCGAGCCCTCAGGACGGCCTCGCCACCACCCTGTGGAGTGCGTCGACCACCGGGCTCCTCTTCAACGAAGACATCTATCTGCGCGAACCGAATGGGGCGCTCGCGAAGGTTGGACCGGGAGTCGCCCCTGAAGTGGCTGACCAGGAACTCCTTTCCACCGGGGAGCTTGGCCTGGTGGGAGCGTCGAGCGACCTTACGCGCTCGCTGTTCGAGGTCGAAAGGGAAGAACCCAGCAAACTCAAAGGTCACAGCAATCTCTGGCCGGGAGACAGCACCGTTACGGGCAAATCGCTCTACGAGTACGTGTATGGCGGCGTCGCGAACACCGAACCGATGCTGGTCGGGGTCGACAACCCAGGCGCCATCACAAGCAACAGAGAAGCGCACCTGATCAGCGACTGCGGCACCGAGCTGGGCTCGAGCGAACGCAACGACGTCTATAACGCGGTCTCCACAGACGGAGCGGTCGTGTTCTTCACCGCCGCAAGCAGCAAAGCGCCGGGATGCCTACCTGGCGCGACGGCGCCGCCGGTCAACGAACTCTACGCGCGGATCGATGGGTCGAGCACGGTCAAGATCTCCGAGCCGGCGCTCCCAGCCGGCGAGTGCACAGAAGGCGAACCATGCTTTGGCGCGAGCGAGAGCGAAGGCATCTTCCAAGGCGCCTCTGAAACCGGCGAACGCGTCTTCTTCCTGAGCACGCAGGCGCTGGTGAACGGCGCCCCCGCCGATGGGATGAAGCTCTACGAGGCCCGCGTGCAGAGCGGCGGTGTAACCGAAGTCTTGGACATCTCATCGGACCCGACGGCCGGACAGTCCCCTGAAGTTCAGGGGGTCGCGCGCGTCGCGCAGAAGGGTGAACGCGTGTACTTCGTGGCAAAGGCCGAACTTGCGGGCGAAAACGCAGAAGGGCAGCGACCCGAAGCCGGCGCCGATAACCTGTACGTGTACGAGCCCGACGCGGGCGGATACCACACCGTGTTCGTCGCAAAGCTGCTGACGAGCGCCGAAGAAACCACGCTCAGCAGCGAAGAATCAGAAGAAGCAAGCAGGATCGGGGAACTTGCGGGAGAACGGGCGCTGAGGGCCTTCGAGGAAGCCCTGAGCCACGATGCGAGCCCGCCCAAACAATCCGAAGTCACCAAAGCTGTTGAACTTTATGAGGAAGTCCAAAGGCAGCAGGAAGTAAGCCTGCCCGGAACGCTCGGCACCGGAGGCACGCTCCCATACGACAAGCGCGTGTGGCAACTCGTCGATCGACGGCCCGTGCAGGCGAGCGCCGACGGCCGGCTGCTCGTCTTTCCCAGCTCCGCCCATCTGACGTCAGGCGATGAAAGCAAGGTCCCGCAGCTCTTCGAGTACGACGCGCTCACGGAAAGCTTGACGAGGGTCTCGATCGGTCAGGGCGGTAGCTACAACAACGACGGCAATGTCGACACCTACCACGACGCTCCGCAGCTGCCGGAACAGTCGTTCGTGCAAAGAGACCTTCCAACCGAAGCGCAGTTCAGGCTGGCGCTCTCGGCGAACGGCTCGGAGGTTTTCTTCACGAGCGCGGCGCACCTGACGCCCCAGGCCGAAGGGGCGCCCAACGTCTTCGAGTATCGCGCGGGCAACGTCTATCTGATCTCCGACGGGCGCGACACCTCCGTGACGAGCAACGCCCCGACCGTATCTCTGTTGGGCGTCGATGCCTCCGGAGGGGATGCGTTCTTCACGACCGCCGACCAGCTCGTGCCCCAGGACGGGGAAACGCAACAGGCGCTCTACGACGCGCGCCAAGAAGGCGGCTTTCCCGCGCCCACCCTCGCACCCAGCTGCACCGGCGAAACGTGTCGCGGCGCCGCGGAAGCGACGCCCCAGTTGCAGCTGCCCGGGAGCGCGGGCCATGCCGGTGGCGAAAACCTTCCGCCCCCCGGCAAGCCGAAAGCCGTGGCTAAGTCCAAGCCGAAGTCTCTGAGCAGGGCACAGACGCTCGCCAAGACCTTGAAGGCGTGCCGCGCGAAACGAAACAAGCAGAGACGAGTTGGTTGCGAAAGCCAAGCGAGAAAGCGGTACGGGACCAAATCCAAGTCCAAATCTGCGAAGAGCGACCGCGGAGACCGAAAGGCCGGGCGATCTCGATGAGGTTTGAAACTCCTTCATGTCGTGCCGGTCTCCGGCCGCTTCTCGGTCTATGGTTGGTCGCAGCCGCGGCTCTCCTGTTCCCAGTCGCGGCCGCGGCCGCACCGGCCGGCTCGGGCTGGTCGATGGGGCTGGTGGCCGAACCGACGAACTTCTCCGCGGCCGAGACCCAGGATTGGGTCGAACAGCTCACGGTCAACGCGACGGGCGGCACGTATGAGCTGCAGCCCGCTCATAATTCGGCTAGAACCACGGCGATCGCATGGGACGCCAGCGCGGAAGAGGTCCAGAAGGCGCTGGAAGCACTACCCGAGGTCGGTCCCGGCAACGTCTCCGTGTCCGGTGGGCCCGGCGATGAAACCGGCAGCAAACCGTACACGGTCACTTGGGTCGGTGCGCTCAGCGGCAGCTTCCCGGGCGGCCTCGGGCTCCAGGAAAACAAGCTGATGAACGGCGCCGGCGCCGGGACTATCAGTACAGAAGTAGTTCACGAAGAAGGAGTGCACGACCGGTATACGCTGACCGCGATCAACGCCAGTGATAAGCAATCCGACGGGGAAGTCAGCGTCGTTGCCAAGCTGCCGCCGGGACTCGTGCCGGTCGAAATGCAGATTCAGGAACCCGTGAGCCATGAAAGCGGCACGTGCACCCTTTTAGAAGCGAAGTGCATGTACAACGGCGAACCGATACTTCCAGGCAGGGAACTGCTCGTCACGCTACGTGTCGCGCTTAGTACGCCATCGTTAAAGGGCTCGCTGACGACCACAGCGTCTGTTTCCGGCGGCGGGCTCGGTGAATCCTCGCGGAGTGAGTCGACCCTCATAAACGAAGGGCCCGCCCCGTTCGGGATCAACCAGTTCGCGTTCGAAGGGGTCGACGGCGAAGGAGCGCAGGATCTGCAGGCGGGCGCGCACCCGTATGGCGTGACGACCCGGATCGACCTGAACACCGTGTTCACCAGCGGTGGCGGATATTTAGAACCGTTCTATAACCCCGCACAGGAGGTCAAGAGCGTGGCGGTCGATCTGCCGCTCGGCTTCGTCGGCGACCCACTCGCGGCCGAACGCTGCTCCCAGACCGCCCTGTCCTCTGTCGAAGGTCCGTCAGGGCATACGCACACAGGGTGCCCGCAGGGAAGCGTCGTGGGTGCAGCGAGGTTTGTCTTCGGCGGCAGATTCGGCGGCTCCGAAAGCAGTGTGGTCCCCGTTTACAACGTCATACCGGAGCGGGGCTACCCGGCTGAGCTCGGGTTCAACGTAGGTCTGGGCCAGCCGATCTTCCTGTACGCGAGCGTGGTCCCCAGCGCGAGCATGGTCCCCGGCAAATCCGTTTACAGGCTGCGGGTCGCGACACCCAGCGTGCTGCGATCCAAGCTCCTCGTTCAGGATGTCGTGCTGACGATCTTCGGCGACCCGGCCGAACACGACGGCACGAGTGGCTCCGCCGCGTTTGTCACGAATCCCACAAAGTGCTCGACCTCGACCGAACCGTTGAGCGTGGGCGCGGAAGTGACCGGGTGGGAAGGCGGCTCCGCGACGGCTGAATCGACGGCCTACCTCGAAGTCGGCGGTTGCAACCTGCTGCAGGGCGTGGCGGCGTTCAACCCAAATATCCAAGTGCAACCGGAAACGACACAGGCCGACACCCCATCGGGCTATGAAGTCGACTTGAAGCTGCCTCAGGCCGCGGATGTGTTCGACGCGTTGGCGACGCCCGAGCTGAGGAACGCCACGGTCACGCTGCCCGCGGGCGTGTCGGTCTCCCCCTCGGCGGCGAGCGGACCGCACGCGCTGGAAGGCTGCACGCCAGCGCAGATCGACCTGCTCGGCACCGAACTCGGTGAAGGCCATCCGGGCGGCAACGAAAGTCCCTATGACGACGGTCTCACGCACGCCTCGCCGGGGCATTGCCCCGAAGGCTCGCGGATCGGGACGGTCGAAGTCAAGACGCCGCTGCTCGAAGAAGCGCTGCGCGGCCACGTCTACCTCGCTGAGCCGCACTGCGGCCAGGTGGGTCAGGCGCCGTGCACCGAAGCCGAAGCCGAAGACGGCAAGGTGTTCGGTCTGTACATGGAAATGGCGGGCTCGGGCGTGATCATCAAGCTGGCGGGCTCGGTCGAAGTCGGCGGCTACGGCGGCCACAACGACCTGGCTCCCGGTCATTTGCGCGCGAGGTTCAACGAAAACCCGCAGTTCCCCTTCGAAAACTTGAAGATGACGTTCTCCGGCGGGCAGCGCGCGCCATTGGCGAACCCGCAGAGCTGCGGGACGTTCACGACCTCAAGCGAACTGGAACCGTGGAGCGCCCCCGAATCGGGTCCGAACGCGACGCCGTCGTGGCCGTTCGCGATCACAGGGTGCGGTGGTGGGTTCGCTCCCTCGTTCACCACGGGGACAGTCACGCCGCTGGCGGGCGCGTTCAGCCCGTTCACGCTGACGTTCTCGCGTCAGGACCGCGAACAGGATCTCTCCGGGCTGACGGTGACGATGCCGCCCGGTCTGCTGGGCGCGCTGAAGGGCGTCGAACAGTGCCCCGAACCGCAGGCCTCCAGAGGTCAATGTGGCGCCGGGAGCCTGGTCGGGCACGACCAGGTCGCCGCGGGCGCGGGCTCGCAGCCGCTGTGGCAGACCGGGCAGGTGTTCCTCACGGGCCCGTACAAGGGCGCGCCGTTCGGGCTGAGCATCGTCACCCCGGCGATCGCCGGCCCGTTCAACCTCGGCAATGTGGTCGTCCGTGCCGCGATCGGCATAAACCCTGTCACCTCACAGATCACGACGACGAGCGACCCGTTGCCCCAGCAGGTCGACGGTGTCCCACTGCGGATCAAAACCGTCAACGTCACGATCGACCGTCCTGGATTCATCTTCAATCCGACCAACTGCGATCAGCAGGCGGTCACCGGGACGATCTCGAGCGCTCAGGGCGCCGCGGTCGGCGTGTCGAACCCGTTTGCCGTGACCGGATGCGCGAACCTGCCGTTCAAGCCGACGTTCGCTGTGAGCACGCGGGGGAAGGCCAGCAAAGCAGACGGCGCCTCGCTGGACGTGAAGGTCACCTCCGCCGCGGGACAGGCGAACATCGGCAAGGTCAAGGTGGATCTGCCCAAGCAACTCCCTTCGCGCCTGACTACGCTGCAAAAGGCGTGTGTGGCGAGCGTGTTCGAAGCGAACACGGCGGGCTGCCCCAAGGAATCCGACGTCGGGACCGCGACCGCGGTCACGCCGATCTTCTCCCACCCGCTGACCGGCCCCGCCTACTTCGTCTCGCACGGCGGACAGGCGTTCCCCAATCTGGAGATCGTGCTCCAGGGCGAAGGCGTCACGCTGATCCTCGAC